>NZ_FQUR01000012.1:35012-42673 GCF_900129115.1 Thermoanaerobacter uzonensis DSM 18761
ATAATTGGGAAGGAGTAGAGATATACAGTAAAGACAAAGATGTAATAGGGTGCAGTGCAGAAGGGCATATAAGTCATGTATTTTCTTCTAGATTAAGTAGGAATCCATTGGGATGGAGTAGAGAAGGATTAAAGTTAATGGCGAAATTAAGAGTATTCAGCAAGAATGGAGGAGATCTAAGAGAAATAGAATGGGGTAAGAGAGAGAATATAAATGCAGAAAGTTACAAATTAACGAAGAAGCAAATAAAAGAAGCGGTAAGGAGAATTAAAACGTCTACAAATGAAAAGATAAATAATATTACAGTTTTGAATATAGGGAAAGTAACGCCAATATATAGGATTTTAAGAGCAATAAAATACGCGCAAGTCATATAAAGAACATGATAAGACGAAGCCCTGAATTAAGTAAGTTACAGGGGTTGTCTTAAAAATATCCTACAGTATCTTGACACTATCAAGATATGTAGAAGATTTGAAAGACAAGGGGGGATCGGAGTATAATAAAGAAATAAGAAGAATAGCAGATATAAAAAAGAAAATAACAGAGTGGATAAATAAGAAAAAATTAGAAGAAAAAGAAAATATTCCAGCTGAAGTAAAAAGTTTGGTTAAGTTAAAAGAAGAATTGGAAGAAGAATTGGAGATATATCTTTTGTGCTCTGATACGCTAGAGAACTTATAAGTGAGAATTATATACACAATTGAAAAATGGAAAACGAGTTATGGAAGTGAGGAATGGAGTGTCTATATTGGAGATATTGCAATAGGTAGTGAGGTACATAATGCTGAAAGCGAATATATAAAACAGTTTGCTAATAATTTGTCTAAAATCGAAAACTTAAGTAGTTACGAAATTTACCGAATAGATAAAATTGTGCTAAAGGAGGAATATTAATTATGTTTTTAAAATTCCAACCTTTCTTTTTAATTGTGGAAACACCACTTCATCCAGGGAGTGGTAGTGAATTAGGGCTTGTAGATTTGCCTATACAAAGGGAAAGACATACTAATTTTCCTAAAATTGAGGGGTCGGGGTTAAAAGGGAGTATCAGGGAGGCATTTGAAAATTCAGAAAAAGAAATAGTGATGCCAAACAAAGGGGAACAGGCGGAGAAGATAAAAGTAAAAGATTACGTGCCACTGATTTTTGGGCCTGAAAGTGGGAATGAACATGCAGCTGCGCTTGCTTTTATGGATGCAAAAATTTTGTTCTTTCCTGTAAAGTCATTGAGGGGGATTTTTGCTTGGATTACATGTCCTCAAGTAATAGAGAGGTTTAAAGAGGATATGAGAATGATCAAGTTTAATAATGATGTAGAGAGTTTTAAAGCAAAAGAAGGAACTATTCCAAAGGATTCGAATTTAATAGTTTCTTCGAGAATTGTATTAGAGGAATATACATTTGAGGTTGTGCCAGATGATGAAACAACAAAAATTGCTAAATGGTTTGCTGAAAAAATATTTCCTTCAAAAGAACCTGATATATATAAATACTGGAGAGAGAAATTTATGAAAGATCTTGTGATCCTTTCAGACGATGAGTTTAAAGAGTTTGTTTCTACGTCTACCGAGGTCATTGCAAGAACAGTTATTGATGATAATAAGGGTACAGCTAAAAATTTATGGTATGAAGAGTACCTACCTCAAGATACAATTTTATATTCAATAGCTATGGCAACTGCAATAATGGAGGAGGAACAAAGGAAGGGGGCTTTTGCTGACGAAACTTCTGAAAAAGAAGCCGAGAAAGTTATCAGTTATTTTAAAGAAGGACTCCATGAGGTTATACAAATTGGAGGGAATAAGACTATCGGTAAAGGTATCACAAGGATTCAGCTTCTAGAGGGGGTTAGAACATGAGTAATGGGCTATCTACCATGCGCAAATTGGAAAGAGGTAGAGCAGAATTTGCGTATGAATGTGTTAGACAAGCTATAGAAAAAGTATTTAAAGGTGAGGATAAAAAAGAAAGGAGAAAAGAATATAGATCATATGCTCGAAAAATTCCTACAATGATATTGACAAATGGACTTGGACAGGCGCTTGCTTTTTTAAAAGCAAAGGCAGGATCTGATGAGGAAGAAAGCGAAGCAGAAAAAGGGAAAAGTGAAGTATACCGATTGTTATATAAACAAATTACCGACTACATGAAAAGTGAGACTACATTGCGAATTTCTATGCCTCCACAAAAAGAAGACTTAGTGGAATGGGTAATTTCCTGTGATTCAGTAGAATATAGATATATAACTCAAGAAATATTGGCTTTCTTGACGTGGCTTTCAAGATTTGCGGAGGGAATGATAGAGAAATGACAAAATTTAGAGAAAAACGTAAGGATGAAAGGTACATTTTTTATAACCCTGCTGACACAAGAAGTTTGTTATTTAAGGAAATTGAAAAATATTCTACATTTAAATGGAATACTCATACAGGAAAAGAAGAGGAAAAGTCATTTGAATACCATTCTTCATCATATGTTAAGAACTCAGCTCTTATTTTTAGTAAATTAATTCCCTATTCCTTTGATGGAAACGGTCTTGTGAGAAAAGATAATAAGGTTGAGTATTTAAAATTGGTAATCAATGAAATGAATAAAGTGGCAGATGAAGTATCTTATATAAGTACTCGGCTTGAGAGTGTGATAAACAGTTTTAAAAATAACGGATATAAAGTTAAAAGTTTCAAAGGAAAACCTTTATGGAGATTCGTAGTTGGTTTAGGAGCATCACATCCTCAAGAGACTTCTATGACGCTTCATCACATCTATGGTGTGCCTTATATTCCAGCAAGTGCAATTAAGGGAATTATTAAACACTGGTCTGTTTTAAAGTTTGCCGAAGAGTATGCAAGAATTAAAAAAGGTGAAGATGTTAATTTTGATACTGCAGTAGAAGAGATTTCAGAAAAATTAAGAGAAGGGAAAAATTTATCCATAACAATAGATAATGTGTCTTTTTACGATTTGATTAGAATTTTTGGTACACAGGAAAGGGAAGGCGAAATAATTTTCTTTGATGCATATCCTTGTGATAAGATAACATTAAAAATTGATGTGATGAATCCCCATTATAAGAATTATTATTTTAGTACACAACCTCCTGCTGATTGGGATCAGCCACGACCTTTGCCTTTTTTAACTGTAGAAAATACTAAATTTGCGTTTTATGTTGCGGGGAAAGATGAAACTTTAACTTTAAAAGCTGTAAAATGCGCCAAAGATGCATTAAAGGAACATGGAGTTGGTGCGAAAACTTCTCTTGGGTATGGGATATTTACTGATTTCTAAATTTGATTCATGCAGAGATCTATTTACAGAGGAATATTCTCTTTTTTTAAAGGCACATGGGTGATTGCTTTTACGTTTGTGCTATTAATCATTGCTGGAAGTAGAGGACGAAGGTAAAGTGATACATAAGTTTGTTTTTTAGGAAGGTAATAAGATTTTTATAGGGATAGGTGTGATAGGCTATGTTAATACAATGTACAAAAAAATTGTTGGATGTGATAGAGAGAAAACCTGTTTCATATGAAGAAGAAAATTTGTTATTTTCTTGGCATGCGAATTTGATCACCTTAAATCGAAGTAATGAGATTAGAAAAGGGAATAAAGTTATCAGAGTATATTCCACAGTACAAAAGGTTGTTATATGTTTATGACTTTGGAGATAATTGGCGGCATTATATCGAAAATGTTATTATCAACTATATTTTAGGTAATTAGAAAATTGATAGACTATTGCTCCAGAAATTTCTTGATATATTTTTGGTGGAACAGTGTGTAAATGAACCTATCTCTATCTAAAGTTTACAAATTCTTCCACAAAATAATCAATCGCATCAAGTTTTCTCTTTATATATAAACTAATTTTAGTTCTTTTACACAAATCAACCAATAAATGAAATAAATATTCATCTCTTACAAATATTTTCTTTGGTTTACCCACATTTAAAATATATGAAATTACCATATCCAGAACATATTGTACTTCATCGTCTTCTGGAGAAAGAATATGTTGATCTATTATCATTCCTGATTTAGAATCAGCGAGAACACATATTCTCCCTGCAATTGGTCTATCATATTCTTTATCTCTAATTGTGATATTTAAATATGCTATATCAACTTCTATTTCGGCAGAAGTAGTTGGCTGCTTTGTTATTCTTGATAAAAGAAGCTCATCTTTTAATACAGGAATTAAATATTTTCTTTGGGGCAACAAAAGGGGTGCTGCTAAAGTAACCCATTGATTTTTTTGCTCATCGTATTTATGAACTAAAGTTTCTCCCTCTTCAAAGTTAACTACAATATCTTCTTTAATGTAATTTTTTAGTGCTTGTAATAAATATTTCATTATTGCTGACAGTTTTAATACTTCTTCTTTATTCAAAATATAAGGAGCATATCCTTTCTTGAAAGACCTAAAATAGATCCAGTTATTCCTACCTCTAAACTTTAATCCCAGGTCTTTTACAATTTGCAATTCTTCTTTAAATAACTCTTCTCTATCCCCAAAATAGCATATAATTACATTATCTTCTTGAAATCTCTGAATTTGCTGTGCTGGCATATCAGTAGTCTCAATAATTTTGTAAAAATTGTCCAAAGCATCAAACCCAAAATAAAAACCTATACCGTAAAATTCTCCTCCTCTTCCCATTACACTGCAATAGACTGGTTCTTCATTTTCTGGCAAAATTAATGTTATTATATCTACATCCCAAAAATATTTCCAAGGATTTAATTCCTTTATTTTAACAGCTACCTCATACAATTCTTTCCACTCTTCTAATAGCACCTTTTCTTTCATTACTATTTACATCCTTCTTTATAAAATTTTCTTATGTCGTTTACATTGTAAGGCTTTTCAACCTCTTAATTCTCTCTTCAATTGGTGGATGAGTTGCAAATAACTTTTCCGCTTTTCCAAAAGGATTTGATATAAACAAATGAGCTGTTGCGTCAGAGGTAACTCTCATGGGTCTAGTATAACTACCTATTTTTTCAAGAGCTGATGCAAGACCATAGGGATCTCTTACAATAAAGGCACCAGTTGCATCTGCCAAATATTCTCTTTGTCTTGAAATTGCAGACCTTATAATTAATACAATAAGAGGAGCAATAATAGAAAAAATAAGCCCAATAATGAGGAGAATTATAGCTCCATTGTCATTTTTATCTCTTCTTCTGCTTTCTCCCATTCCCCACCACATACTTCTTAGCATTACATCCCTGAGTAAAATTATAAGTCCTGCAACAACTGCAACAACCGTCATTAAAAGTATATCTCTATTTCTGATGTGAGATATTTCATGAGCTATTACTCCTTGGAGCTCTTCTCTATTCATCATTTGAAGTAGACCGGTCGTGACACAAACAGAAGCATGCTTTGGGTCTTTGCCCGTAGCAAAAGCATTAGGTTGGGATTCTTCCATTATATAAACATTAGGCTTTGGTATACCTGCTGCGAGAGCAACTTCTTCCACAATATTATGAAGAACATAATACTCCTCTGGATTTGCCGGGACGGCTCCCACCGACGCAAGAGCTATTTTATCCGACTGTTCATATGCTATCCAATTATACAGCACAATAAAAATTGCTAAAAGAACTACTCCTGTAAGTCCCCAGTTGAAATACCATACAAAAAAATAACCTATAGCAAAAAGTATAAGAGAAAATGTAACTATAAATAGATAAGTTTTCCTTACATTTTCTGATTGAAGTTCATATAGAGTTTTTCTAGACATTACACTCACACCCTCGTTAATCAAAATTGACATTAATAGGCCCTCTTTCGCCTTCATCAACAGGATAATATTCCTTAGGTGTTAATCTCATCATATTTGCAACAATAGAAGCAGGGATTCTCTGTTGTGCTGCATTGTACTGCATGACTATATCATTATAAAACTGTCTTGCAAAAGCAATTTTATTTTCTGTATTAGTTAATTCTTCTTGGAGTTTTAAAAAATTCTCATTTGCCTTTAATTCTGGATAATTTTCTGCAACAGCAAAAATTGTCTTAAGAGCTTGTGTAATCTGATTATTAGTATCTCCCACTTCTTTTACTGATTGAGCTCCCATTGCCTTAGCCCTTAATTCTCCTAAATTTTCAAAAATCTCTTTTTCATGAGCAGCATATCCTTTTACTGTATTCACAAGGTTAGGTATAAGGTCATATCTTCTCTTTAACTGTACATCTATTTGCGCCCAAGCATTTTCTACTCTGTTTTTCAAATTAATAAAACTATTGTAAGTCACAATAAACCACAAAACTATAACTGCTACGATACCTAAAATTATCCATGTCATTTTGTGTTCCTCCTTCATATTCACTATAAATTTCTGGCCTGCCATATTTGCTCCTTTAATTTTCTTACACTACGTTTGACATTTTAATTTCATTATATTATATATCTATTATACATGCAACAGAATATAACTTTGGTATCAGATGCTTATGGGGCTAGATTATTTTTGTCAGGTATGTCGGAATTTTCTTAATATTTGTGTTGGATTTTGCTTTATAAAATGATATAAAACGGTTAGAAAAATTTTTGCTGTATGTTATAATAAAAGCAAAAAGTTAAGAGGTGTTTTAAATGAGGTATATCAATATTGGTAATGGGGAAATAAAGGCCTCGGCAATTGCGTTGGGTTGTATGAGGATTGCTGATAAGCCTGTAAAAGAAGTGGCGGAACTTATAAATACGGCTCTGGAGGAAGGAATAAATTTTTTTGACCATGCTGATATATATGGAGGAGGTAAATCTGAAGAGGTATTTGCTGAGGCAATAAGCAAAAAGGCTGATATCAGAGAAAAGATAATTATTCAAACTAAATGTGGCATAAGACATGGATATTATGACTTTTCAAAGGAGCATATTTTAAAATCTGTCGATGGAAGCTTAAAAAGGCTCAAAACTGACTACATAGATGTTTTGTTATTACACCGCCCTGATACTTTGATGGAACCAGAAGAAGTGGCAGAGGCTTTTTCAATACTTCACAGCAGTGGCAAGGTTAGAAATTTCGGTGTAAGTAATTTTAATTCGATGCAGATAGAACTGCTTAGTAAGTATTTAAACCAAAAGCTTATCATAAACCAATTGCAGTTTAGTATTATGCATACAGGTATGATAGATTCTGGTTTTAATGTGAATATGAAAGTAGATCAGTCTATAGATAGAGATGGCAGTGTTTTGGAGTATTGCAGGTTAAAGAATATTACGATACAAGCATGGTCGCCCTTCCAATATGGATTTTTTGAAGGCACTTTTTTAGGTAATGAAAAATTTAAAGAACTTAATGACAAAATTGACGAAATTGCTGCTAAAAAGGGTGTGCCAACTATTGCTATACCTATTGCATGGATTTTAAGACATCCAGCAAAGATACAAGCTATTGTTGGTACGACAAATTCTGCTCGATTGAAAGATATATGCAAAGCATCAGAGATTGAACTTACAAGAGAAGAATGGTATGAGTTATATAGAGCTGCAGGGAACAAATTACCATAAAGGCAAGTATTATTATTGTGATAAAGAAAATATTCAGTTTGTTGACAAAGTTAAAAAATATCAAAGGAGATATTTTGCATCGTCACTCCGGTGTTCCAAAGCGACAAAACTAAAGCTTGACCTTCGGGCTCCGGCAGG
>NZ_FQUR01000012.1:42723-97268 GCF_900129115.1 Thermoanaerobacter uzonensis DSM 18761
CCTGCCTTCACCCTCGGTCTTGTTAAGTTTTGTTAACGCTTTGTCACAAGTCGCACCGATTGCAAAATATCCTATTCCCGAAAGTTTGTTTACAATCTGAAAAGTTCCTAAAAAGGAACTTATATGACATGGAATAAATATTTAAGAATCAGCAAAATTGCTATACCTGCTATTCCAAAAACTCCTGTAATGAATGAAGTAATTATATTGACAGGCAAGTAAACCCCAAATAGAACACCAAAAAAATTAAAAAATAAAAGCATCACAAAACCCACTAAGGCATTTAATACAAACTTTACCATCAACCTTAGAGATTTACCTAAAAGCCATAAAATAAAAACTAATATTAAAATAGCAACAATAAACGAAAAAGTCCCTTCCATCACCCTGTAATCACCTCTCATATCTTGATTACATTATATCATATTTTGCAAATTAAAAATAAATTAAATTTACATTTTTTTGATTGATTAGTCCTTATTAATCATATAAAATAATAGAGGTTACAAAATTTAAAACAAAGGGGTATGGTAATGGAACTATTAATCAAAGCTTTTATAATGGGAATCGTGGAAGGGTTAACTGAATTTCTCCCCATCTCCTCTACAGGACATTTAATCATTGTAGGAAGCTTTATTAATTTTACTGGAAAATTTGCTACAATGTTTGAAATCGTCATTCAGTTGGGAGCTATTTTAGCAGTTGTATATTATTACAGGGGAAAAATATTTGCTTCTCTTAAAAATTTAAAACCTGGAGATTGGGGATTTAATTTGTGGTTCAAAATCTTTATAGCTTTTATACCAGCAGCAGTGATAGGATTATTTACTCACAAATATATTGAAGAGTATTTATTTTCGCCCTTCACTGTAGCAATTGCCCTCATTGTAGGTGCAATAATGATGATAGTCATAGAAGATACTTTCGGAAAAAGATATAAAATTGATAACATGGACAAAGTAGACACAAAAAAATCTTTCTGGATAGGTATAGCACAAGTTATGTCGCTTTTCCCTGGAATGTCACGGTCTGCTTCTACTATAATGGGAGGTATGCTTGTAGGTTTATCTGTTAAAGCAGCTGCAGAATTTTCTTTCTTTTTAGCTATACCTACAATGTTGGCAGCAACAGGCTTTGAGCTTGTCAAAAGTTTTACTGCCATGTCCTTATTGGAATGGGAAGCTCTTGCAGTAGGATTCATAATGTCCTTCATAACGGCTTTATTTGTAGTAGATAAATTTTTGTCATACCTCACAAAACATCCTTTAAAACCATTTGCTTATTATAGACTAATTGTAGGACTACTTATGTTACTTCTAATATCTGAAAAGATAGTTAAATAATAAAAGCAAAAAAGGGTAGACCCATTTATGGCCTATCCTTTTTATTTATTCCAATTCCTCATAAGCTTTTGAATATACTTCATAATCTTTATCACTGAAAAGTATAAATCTCACTTCTTTTATATTGCTACCTTCAAGATAATCAGATACTACTCTTAAAGCTATTTTTGCAGCTCTTTCCACAGGGAAACCATATGCTCCTGTACTTATAGAGGGAAAAGCTATAGTTTTTACATTGTATTCATCCGCCAATTTAAGGCTTTCTATGTAAGCACTTGCCAATAAATTATCTTCATTATGATTGCCATCTCTCCAAATAGGTCCAACAGCATGAATCACATATTTAGCCTTTAAATTACCTGCTCCAGTTATAACCGCATGACCTGTAGGGCATCCTCCTTGTTTTTCTCTTATAATTCTGCACTCCTCAGCAATAGAAGGACCACCTGCTCTATGAATCGCTCCGTCTACCCCACCACCTCCAGATAAAGAAGAATTTGCAGCATTCACAATAGCATCTACTTCTTGATCTACAATATTCCCCTTTATTAATTTTATCTTTTCTTTCATTTCATCACCCTAATTTTAATTTTTATTTACGCTTAAAATTATATCATAAAAAACTGATATTTTCACGACATTGTGTTTTCATATTTTTCACCAATTATCCATAGAAAAGCAAAAGATATAAATAAACATATAGATGCTGCTAAAAATAACTTGTTAAATCCTATAAAATCCATAATAGCTCCAAAAGAGGAAGGAGTAACTATTGCAGCCAGAGATGAAAAGAAATAATAAAGTCCTGTATATGTCCCTATTTTTTCAGCTGAAGTATAGCTCACTACAAGAGGATAAGAATTTATTGTAAATAAAGCATTAAACATTCCAGCAAAAGGCATCAAAATTTGGATTGTCCTAAAATCACGTACTATCATAAATATTAAAAATAAAATTCCTTGTCCAAAAGCTCCAATCATCATAGTTTTTCTTTTCCCTATTTTTGTAGCTATAAATCCAGCAGGTAAAGCAAAAACCAAAAATGCCAAAGCGTAAAAACCCATTGCAAAAGAAGAAACACTTTCGTCTATCCCTAAAGCTATTTTGCAATACCTTGTGAAAAAAGTTTCAACTGCAGCAAAACCCGCAATTGTCATAAAAATTGACAGGAGAGTATAAAAGGGTGCTTTATTTTGATCTTTTACCACAGTTGCAAGGGCCTTTAAAATACTCTGTTTCTCTTTTTTTTCCTCATTATTAACTATTTTAGGTTCTTTAATTGTTAAAAATAAAACTATAGGTATAATTAATGATAAAATCCCTGACAAAAAGAAGGGATATGCTTTGTTTATTTTATAAAGCTGAGATCCAATAAAAAATATTATTAATGAACCTAATCCTCCCATAAAATTTATGACTCCATTAGCTTTGCTTCTGTGTTCTTCTTCTACAATATCTGGCATTAAAGCTACCATAGGAGTCCTATACGTAGCTACAACAATGTTAAACAGCAAATCTATAATAAGAAGCGATAAAAGTTTTGTCTGAAGTGGAAGCAAAGCATATAAAATTCCAGCAAGGGGCATACTAACCAGTATATATGGCATGCGCCTTCCTATTAGCGTTCTTGTGTTATCACTCAAAGCTCCAAAAATAGGCAGTATAAAAAGGTTAGCAATATTGTCCCAACTCATTACAAACCCAATTAAAGTATTGCTTTTTGTAAAATTGCCAAGAAAAATGGGCATATAAGCGTTATAAGCTGCCCAAATCATGGAAATTACCATAAAACCA
The DNA here is from genome assembly GCF_900129115.1 of Thermoanaerobacter uzonensis DSM 18761. Lineage (NCBI taxonomy): Bacteria > Bacillati > Bacillota > Clostridia > Thermoanaerobacterales > Thermoanaerobacteraceae > Thermoanaerobacter > Thermoanaerobacter uzonensis. The sequence goes on from NZ_FQUR01000012.1 coordinate 45,861, forward strand.
AGGCCCAAGTTAAATATTTTAAAATAATTCAGACGCAACGACATATTATTCTCCCTTCTTTAAAAGATTTATTAAAGTCTCAGGGTCATTTGTGATAATTCCATCCACTCCCGCCTTTATCATCATTTCCATGTCTTCTTTTCTATCAACAGTCCAAGGAAACAACTTTATATTATTTTTCTTACAGCCCTCTACAAGCTCAGGTATTATGTTAAAGTAAAAAGGATGAAGTGAATAAGCTTCCATACGAATTGCCATATGCCATGGTTCTACAAGCCCACATTGATAAAGAAGGCCTATTTTAAACTCCGGTGCCATTCTCTTTACATCTCTTAAACTATAATGGTTAAAAGAAGAAATAACTATTCTATCCTCAAAGTCATAATCCTCTATCGCTTTGATAAGCTTTTCTTCAATTCCCGGATAAAGCACAATTCCACTTTTTATCTCTATATTTACAATAAAATTTTTATGTCCAATGAGTTCAAAAACCTCATAAAGAGTTGGTATTCTCTCCCCTGCAAACTTCTTGTCAAATTTTATGCCAGCATCTAGTCTCTTAAGCTCTTTTAAAGTAAAATCTTTAACAAAGCCAATTCCGTCTGTAGTCCTGTCTACCCTTTCATCGTGAATCACTACTAGTTGTCCATCTTTAGTAAGCTGCACGTCCAATTCAATACCGTCAGCTCCCATTTCTAAAGCCCTTTTAAAAGATGCTAATGTGTTTTCTGGAGCATTTCTTGAATCTCCTCTATGGGCAATTACTAAAGGTTTCATAAATATGCCTCCTCACTTTTCAATTACTATACAAATTTTATCACACTTACCTTTAAAAACAAATTCACAAAATTAATTTTGTATAATAAGTTTGTTCTTCTTCATGAAGGAAAATTATTATTAAATTTTCTTTTTTAAAATTTGCTGTCACATCGTGTTTAAAAAATTCATAAGTCATTCTCTTTGACAATTCAAGACTTGAAAGTCCAACAGCTTGTGGAAGATTTTTCATTAACCAATTTTCATCTTTAAGATACTTTTTAAAAATCTCTTGATCTTTAGTATATTTTTCTTTTACACAATCAGGTAAATCTTTGGCAGCATTAAAATACAAAAAATCAAATTTTATAATATCTTTTATTAAATCCTCATCGACATCGAATGTTTCAATAGAAAATTTATATAAAATATCGTATAAGGCTTTTAATGAATGATTTTTATATAATAGCTCTTTTCCTTTCCAATACTTATAAAATTCAAGATAAAAGTCAAATGGCTTTTCAAACTTATTCTCCAAATATTCAAGAGTTTTTTTAAATTTGCCGGAATTATAGTATTTGTTCAAAAGAAACGCTATACCCTTTAAAATAACTAACTCTTGGTAACTAATATCTTTTGTATATAAGACCTCATATGGAGGTTTACTATCATAAACTATTTCAAACTCCCCCACTTTTCTTATTAAAGGAGTACCTTTTAATACTTTTAAAAATCCCAGCTGTATTTCATCAGGTTTTAAATTATACACATCATCAAAAGCTTTACTAAAAGTCCCAAAGCTATCTTCAGGAAGTCCCGCTATCAAATCTACATGCAGTTTTATTCCCGCCTCTTTAAGCAGTTTTATTCCTCTCAAGGCCTTTTCAACTGCAGTAATACGAGATATCTTTTTTAAGCTATTCTTATTTGTAGTCTGAACTCCTACTTCAAACTGTATTCTTTTTTCCAACCCTTTTAATTCTTCTATAAACTCTTCATCCACAAGCTCAGGGTTAACTTCGCAGTGAAATACAGTATCTCCACCTATTTTTTTCATAATATTTAAAATTTCTCTTGCTCTCTTTCTATTTGAATTAAAAGACCTATCAATAAGTTTTAATATTTTCACATTTTTATCTGCAAACCACTTCAAATCCCTTTCAACTTTTTCAAGGCTTTCATATCTCAATTTATTGTCAATAGAAGAAAGACAATAGGCACATTTAAAAGGACAACCTCTTGAAGTCTCATAATACACAAGCTTATTGCTCAAATCTTCCTCTTTCTCATAAGATATGGGAACTTCATTTAAGTTGACATAATCTTTTTGTGGTTGAATTACTATTTGCCCATCAACCTTATAGCTAATTCCTGCAACTTCTTTTATATCCCTTTTTCCTTCTAACGCTTCCAATAATTCTTTAAAAGCAATTTCTCCTTCCCCTAAAACTATGTAATCTACAAAGCCTTTTGACAAAAGATTATCTACATCATAAGAAGCCTCAGGTCCCCCCAAAACCAATATTACTTTCGGAAGTATTTTTTTTATATTTTCAGCCAAATTTAATGCTATTTCTATATTCCATATGTAACAAGATATACCTATTACGTCTGGTTCTTTTTCTATAATGCTTTCTAGCATAAAATCTGTATTGTCATTTATAGTAGTCTCAAAAATTTCTATATCATAAAGATGACAAAACTTTCTTATGTTTCTTATAGCAAGATTTGTATGATAATATTTTGCATTGATTCCCACAAGAAGTGTTTTCATTTTTATCCCTCTCACTTACTGCATTTTACAAATATATAATATAAGTATTTATGCAAAAAAGCAAATAATTTTATTTGCACAACTATTTTTCCTTCTAATGAGATATAATATTGTTAGGTAAAACTTTGTGAAAGGATTGAAGACTATGGCTTTTATAAAATTCAATAAATTGTGGCTGATACTTATATTAATTGCCACAATATTTTCTGCTTTATACCTTTATTATACATTATTTCCAGGAAATATACCTCATGAAGTCTACAAATATTTTTCCCCTGCAGAAATATCAAAAGCGCAAGAGTATCACAAAATAAATCGATTGATTTACATAACTTCTTTTTTGACAAAAGCAACTTTTTTGTTATGGTTTGTATTTGGGAATAATGCTATCAAGCTTTCATACTATACCGAAAAATTAGCTTTAGGTAAATACTATGTGAATGTCTTTTTATATTTCATTGCCTTATGGGTAATTTTAAGGTTAATATCTCTACCCTTTAGCCTTTTAAGCCATTCTGTTCAAGTTGAATGGGGTTTTTCTGTACAGACAATGGCTTCTTGGTGGAGTGATTATTTTAAAAGTGCGGCTTTAGACTTTGTTTTTTCGTCAATGGGAGTATTGCTCTTATTTGTAGCTCTAAATAAATGGCCTAATAACTGGTGGGTAAGTGCTGCAGTCTTTTTGACGATAATTATGTTTGTGCAAATTTACGTCTATCCTACCTTTATAGCACCTTTATTTAATAAATTTACCCCAATCAAAGACCAAAAAATAATAAACATGGTAAAGGAAATATCAAAAAATGCGGGAATAAAAATAGATAAGATTCAAGAAATGGATGCAAGTAAAAGGACTACTCTTGCCAATGCCTACTTTTATGGATTTGGAAAGACAAGTAGAATTGTATTGTACGATACATTATTAAAAAATTATCCAGAGGACGAAATAAAGGCAGTTATAGCTCATGAAGCAGGTCATTGGAAAGAAAATCACGTATTAAAAAGTATGTTAATAGGCATAGTAGGACTTGTAATAGGCCTTTATTTTCTTAATATTTTAATTCACTCAAGCTTATTTCTCCCTTATGGTAAAAGAATGACTACTGCAGTTTTAGCGATGGTATATTTGTTTATATTACTTATAAATTTTGACACAAGTCCAATACAGAATTACATATCAAAGCAGATGGAAAAACAAGCAGATTTACTATCTGTAGAATACCTTCACGACAAAAAACCTGTAATAAAACTTCAGATTGACCTTGCTAAAAAAAGTTTATTGGATGTAGCTCCGCCGCCTTTTATAGAATGGTTTTCTTATTCTCATCCTTCTACAATGCATAGGATTAAATTAGTAGAAAAGGCAAATGTAAAATAAGCCACTTGTTTGTATCTTATCTCAGTTTGTTGACAAAGTTCTATTTTTGTTGGCATTTTGCATCGTTTGCTCCGGTGATATCGCAGACTAAACTAGCGCTCGTCCTCGGGCTCAAGCGGGGTTCCGGGCACATTCGTCATCCTTGACTTAGTGCCCGCCTCCGCCATCCTTGGCTTCGGCCCCGCTTTCGCCTCTCAGCCTCGCTAAGTTTAGTTACTGCTCTATCAAGTCGCTATACTTATGCAAAATGCCAACATATCATAAAGAGTTTGTCTACAGTCTGAAATAAGGCACTTGTTTGTGCCTTATTTTTATGAAGCTTTTTCTCTATCTATAAGTTCAATTGCTCCATGAGGGCAATATCTCGTACAAACACCACACCCTGTGCACTTTTCTTCATCGATGCTTATGTTTACCCTAAATGACCCTCCAAACGTAACTTTAAAAGCCTTAAATCTGCAACTCATGGCTGCTGGACAAAAAGGTGACCTGTCGCATATATTTTCATCGATTCTTGCTACTCTCATGATTCTACCTCCATTAAAAATACTCCCCCTCTGTTTAGGGGTATCATGTATACATTATACACGAAATTTTGTATTTGTCAACATAAAAAAGGCCGTCCTAAAGACAGCCCCTTTAATTTATGCTCTTATAAAATTTATCAGCACCTCAGAGAACTTTTTTGCATCATCAAAATAGCAGGTATGTCCCAAATTCTCAAACATAAACAATGTACTGTTTTTAATATTATTTTTCAATATTTCCGCAAATTCATATGGCGCAATTTCATCCTTCTTTCCCCATACAATCAATGTTTTCACATATATTTCATTTAATTTTTCTTTGTATTTATCTACTTTTATGCTATCCACAATTGTCAAACTTTTAAGCATATCGCCATATTTGAGAGCAAATTTTATCGATATCTCACCGCTAAAAGAGGGAGCTACAAGGTGAAGAGAAGGGATATTTAAGTTTTTTACAAATTCTAGTAAAGCCTCTTCTCTTTCTAAATCGCACTCTTCGGAAGAACCATATCCGGGAAATTCGAGACATATCACCTTAAATCCTTCATTAGACAAATTTTCAGCTATCCCTGAATTTATCCAATCATAAGTATTGTATCTTTTGCCATGTAATAATATCACTGTATCTTTGCTACTCTCTTTATCTATTTCTAAATAATGAATTTTACTGCCTTTTATATTTAAATATTCATCTTTTATAACCATTTAAATTACCTCTATATAATGAGTGAAAGCTCTGCTCCATCCCTTATCGCTTCTACTGCAGAAGCAACAGTTTTGCAGTCGCCAATGAAATGATATCTGTTTTCATTTTTTAGTTCCTCAAATTCAGTATCAGGTAAATTTCCAACTGCTAAAACTACATCCTCAACTTTGACTACTTTATATGTGTCCTTGGAAGTATACATGAGTTTTCCACCAGATATTTCTTTTATTAAAGCATTTGTGATTATATCAACTTTAAGTTCTTTTAATCTATTTAAAATCAGTTTTTTAACCATTGGGTATATCCCTTCGCCAGCTTCTTCTTTCATTTCTAAAACTGTCACTTTTTTCCCTTTTTCAGCAAGGTATTCGGCTGTTTCAAGTCCAGTAAGGCCTCCACCAATTATTGCAATATCTCTTCCTTTTGGAATATTTCCCTCCAATACTTCAATAGCCGTGTAGGAATTTATATCCGCATCCAAATTGATTTTAGCTGGCTTTGAGCCTGTAGCAATGACAATTTTATCATAAGGCATTTCTTTTATTTCCTGTAAACTTATTTTTTTATTTAAATGTACTTTGACATTGTATTTCTTTAAATCATTTTCCAGATATTCAATAACTTTCCCTATCTCTTGTTTATAAGGAGGCACTTTTGCTACATTTAGTTGTCCGCCAAGTTTATTTTCTTTTTCAAACAAAGTAACATTATGACCTTTTTTAGCAAGATATTTGGCCGCAGACATGCCTGCTGGCCCGCCGCCAATTACAGCTATATTTAATGGTTTATCGGTTTTTACTTCAAATTCTTTTTCTCTCCCTACCTCTGGATTAATCATGCAAGAAACAGAAAGTCCTTTTTGAATGTATGCAATACACGCCTGATTGCAGTGAATGCAATACCTTATATCTTCTTGTCCTTTTATCAACTTTTCTGCCAAATCCGGATCTCCTATGAGACCACGAGCTATCCCTATAAAATCAGCTATGCCATCCTCTAAAATTTTTTCCCAATCGTAAACACTGCCGAGCTTATCAACCGCTATAACAGGTATAGTTATATTTTCCTTTATCCTCTTTAAAATTCCAATTAAAGGCTTATCTCCAATTCCCATAGGAGAGATATGGTATTCCGATGTGGAAGACACACCTCCTGATATATCTAAAGCATCAGCACCATGGTATTCTAACAGTTTTGCGAATCTTACACTCTCTTCGATTGAAAAGCCTCCATCTGTAAAATCACTGCCATTAATCCTGCAAATTACTGTCATATCGGGAAGGGCTTTTTTAACTCCTCGCAATATATCAAGTGCAAACTTTGCCCTTCCTTCAAAATTTCCTCCGTATTCGTCAGTCCTTTGGTTTGTATCAGGCGATAAAAATTGATTTACAAACCAACCATGGGCAAAGTGCAACTCCACAGCATCAAAACCAGCCTTTTTCGCCCTTATTGCTCCATTTACAAAATCTTGTATAAAACCCTGTATCTGTTGTTTTGTAAAATCTGATGGCTTGTATTTTGGATTGTGCATTGCAAGTTGAATAGCAGCTTGTGCCCCATTTTGGTGAATTACCTCCGATAATTTTCTAAGTCCCTGTATTTTGTCGTCATCATCTATTCCTATTTGATTTATGAAAAATTTTCCCAGCTTATTTACGTAACTTGCACCCACAATGACCAATGAGACACCTTTTGACCTTCTTTTATAATATTCCACTTCTCTTTCGCTTACAAAACCCTCATTTGATAAATTTGTAACAGTAGGCAACATAATTATCCTATTTTTTAACTTAATATTCCCTATTTTCCCTTCTTTTAATAACACATTGACCACCTCTTCTATAGTTATATTTTAAAACTTGCATTAACATAAGTAAAATAATATAATTTTATACAACATATAAGTGAAAACTTATGAGGTGGTTAATGTGTTATTTTAATTTCTTGACATAAGTTGCCATAAATGTTACAATAATATTAACCATAAAAATCCTAAGAGGTGAATTCTTATGAAAAAAATTGCTATATTAATTGAGAATATGTATGAAGAGCCAGAACTACTATATCCATACTATAGACTTAAAGAAGAGGGATATGAAGTACATTTAATAGGTCCAGAAAAAGACAAAGTATATACAGGAAAACATGGATATCCAATGAAAAGCACCCATGCTTCAAAAGATGTAAAAGCCAAAGATTATGATGCAGTAATAATCCCTGGAGGTTATTCACCTGATTACATGAGGAGATGTAATGACACTATTAATTTTGTCAAAGAAATGGACAAACTGCAAAAGCCTATAGCGGCTATTTGCCACGGCCCCTGGATTATGGCTTCCGCTTGCAATTTAAAAGGCAAAAGAGTGACAAGCTTTTTCTCAATAAAAGATGACTTAATAAATGCAGGAGCCCAGTATGTAGATGAAGAAGTAGTTGTAGATGGAAATTTAATAACCTCCAGAACTCCAAATGATTTGGTAGCTTTTTTAAAAGCCATAATTGAAAAGGTTAAGTAAACTAAAAAGGATTCTGATCTTTTAGACTTCAGAATCCTTTTCCTTTTCAGCAGAATTTTCGATTTTGGTGGAGCCAAGGGGACTTGAACCCCTGACCTTGTGAATGCCATTCACACGCTCTCCCAACTGAGCTATGGCCCCACACTTTTATAGCTTTTGTATTAATATAAATTATATCATAAAATCTTGATGTTTGTCGATATAGATTTTTAACCCCATTTGTTGTGATATGCATATTATAAAGTAAGTAACTAAATAGCTGAGGTGATAGAATGTATTCTTTATACAAAGAAAAAAATAACGCTAATAGAGAAAATGAAAAAACTGAACAAATTGTAGGTTTACAATCTTTTTCTATATTTGTGCTTTTGATGATATCAGGCATTTTAAGTCCTTACCTTAGAAAAGTCATACCCCTCGCTATAAATTTGGTCTCGGGAATAAGAGGAACAATTTCATTAATCCAAGAATATACACAATCAGAAAATAACGAATCAAATAATGAATCCAGCATCCTCAATGTTTTAATGGCATATTACATTTCACTGATACTTTTATACTCTTCCCTCTCATGCTATAGAGGAGGTTTTGATGTAGCATCAGATATTTTACCATTACCTACTGATATTAAGTCTATGCTTTACCCTTTTAAATATCCTCAACCATAAAAATATAACTTCAATTCGTATGTGGTTTACATCACCATATAATGAATTGAAGCTGTATTTTTATTATATTTTGGTGGAGGTGCGGGGAGTCGAACCCCGGTCCGAAGGCGTCACAGTAAAAGCTTCTCCGAGCGCAGTCGCTGTTTTAACTTTCCCTCAGCGGTTCTCCCAGCGACAGGATAACCGCCTCGGTAGCTTCATAAGTTCCGGTTTTGCCCCGAAGCCTGAGCAAAACCAGTTCCCCACTTTTTTGACGCCCAATCCTGAAACGTGGGCATTTCAGGTTGGACGGCTACCTTAAATTAGGCAGCGTAAGCTAATTCTCTGTCTGCGTTTATTTTTACTCCACCATTTTTACGAGCTGGCGGACAACTCGGCTCGCTACTTTTACCTCGACTGCCCCCGTCGAAACCAGTACACCCCCATGTTATATGCCTAATTGTTTTTCTTTAAAGTGCTTTTCTAATTCTCTTTTTGCATCTCTTCTCGCAATATCTTCTCTCTTATCGTAGAGTTTTTTACCTCTTGCTACCGCTAATTCGACTTTGACAAGGCCTCGCTTTAAATAAAGCTTTGTAGGAATTAAAGTGTAACCCTTCCTTGTCACATAACCAATTAATTTATTAATCTCATGTCTATTAAGAAGTAATTTTCTAGTTCTTAAAGGGTCTTTATTAAATATATTGCCTTTTTCGTAAGGACTTATATGCATATTATAAAGATAAACTTCGTTGTTTTCAACTCTTGCAAAGCTATCTTTTAAATTGACTTTCCCCATCCTAATAGATTTAACTTCAGTTCCACTAAGCACTATTCCTGCTTCATAAGTCTCTTCAATGAAATAATCATGGTAAGCTTTTTTATTTTGAGCGATTATTTTAATTTCTTCCTTTGCCAAATTTTTAACACCCTCTTTAGGAGAAAATTGCCCTACTTGTGTGTCACAAATAGGGCACCATCATCGCTCTTATATTATAACACATTTTTAAATAGTGTCAATATATGTTTCAGCTTTTATACTCGGTTAAGCCAATCTCTAAGTTATCTTTTTCCTCTTCTGCTAAAACAAAGTCTATTTCTCTCCTATCCACATCTACATGAACAATTTTTACATAAACCTCTTTACCTATAGAGTAAACTTTTTTGCTCTTTTCACCAATTAAAACATATCTTTCTGGATCAAAATGGTAATAATCATCCTCCAATGAAGCAACATCTACTAACCCTTCCACAGTATTGTCAAGCTCTACAAAAAATCCGTAATTTGTCACGTTGGAAATTATCCCTTTATAAACATTCCCTATTCTATCTGCCATGTACTCTACTTTCTTTAATTCTTCTATTTCTCTCTCTGCAGCTTCTGCTGCTCTTTCTCTCTCAGAAGATTTTAAAGCAATGTCATTTAAGATTCTGTTGTAATGACGTTGTCTTTTTTCTGTTAATTTTCCATTTATGTATTCTTTTATTATCCTGTGAATTATAAGGTCAGGATATCTCCTTATAGGAGAAGTAAAGTGAGTATAATATTGAGTCGCCAAAGCATAATGGCCTATATCTTCTGGACTGTATCTTGCTCTTTTTAAAGACCTTAAAAGCAAAGTTTCTACAACTCTTTGCTCACTCTTTCCTCTCACTTGCCTTATTAATTCTTGCAAAGACTTCGGATGTATTTGTCCTCCTTCAATTCCTTTTATATGATACCCCAAATTGTGAATAAACTTATTAAAAGCAATCAGCTTTTCTATATCCGGATGTTCATGAATTCTATAAACAAAAGGTACATTTAACCAATGCATGTGCTCCGCTACCGTTTCATTAGCTGCTAACATAAATTCTTCAATTATCCTGTGAGCTATATTTCTTTCAACTTTTACAATATCTATTGGCTTACCTTTCTCGTCTACTATTACTTTAGCTTCAGGAAAATCAAAATCTACACTGCCTCTTCTTTTCCTCTTCTCTAGCAAAACAAGAGCTAGCTCTTTCATTAGTTTAAAATCTTCCAATAGATACTGATACCTCTTTTTTAATTCTTCATCATTTTCTTCTAAGAGTTTGTAAACATTCGTATATGTCATTCTCTCTTTACTCTTTATAATGCTTTCAAAAATTTCATGGTCTACAACTTCTCCTTGAGAGTTTATTTTCATTTTAACAGTGAGAGTCAGTCTTTCTTCCTGCGGATTTAAACTGCAAATACCATTAGATAACTTAGGTGGCAACATTGGTATTACTCTATCAATGAAGTATACACTACATCCTCTCTTTAATGCTTCTTTATCTAAATGAGAACCTTCTTTTACGTAGTGGCTCACATCTGCAATACTCACATATAAAAGATAAGTTTCCTCTGAAAGTTTTTGTACACATACTGCGTCGTCTAAATCTTTTGCATCTTCTCCATCAATTGTGACAAAGTTTAAGTTAGTCAAATCAATTCTTCTCTTTTTTTCTTCTTCAGGAATTTCTGTAGATATATCTTCTGCTTCCTTTAAAACCTCTTTAGAAAAAAATTCAGGAATATCATATTCCCTTATAATGGACATTACATCTATGCCAGGATCACCCTTATACCCTAATACTTCTATAATCTCCCCTTCAGGGCTTCGTCTTCCTTCAGGCCATTTAGTAATTCTAACTACAACTTTCATACCAGTTTTTGCGTTTTTATCTTCTCCTTTAGGGATAAATATATCTTGATGGATCTTTTTGTTGTCTGGCACTACAAAGCCAAAATTTTTACTTTTTTCGTAAGTTCCAACAATAGTTGTATTTGCCCTTTTGAGAATTTTTACAACTTCTCCCTCTTCACTCTTTCCATCCACCCTTTTTGTAACTCTTACCAAAACAGTGTCATCATGCATTGCACCATTCATGCCGCTTACAGGTATGAATATGTCCTTTACATTGCTATCTTCGGGAATTAAAAAGCCATAGCCTCTTGAATGAAATTCAATCTTACCTTTGACCAAATCTAATCTTTCGGGAAGAGCATATTTACCTCGTTTTGTTTTAAAAACAAGGCCTTCTGTTTCCATCTCTTTTAATATTTTTTCTAAAATGCTTTTTTGACTATAGTCTATCCCTAATATTTTCATTATTTCCTCTATTTTAGAAGGCTTATAATCTTCTTCATTCATTAATTCTAAAAGTTTTTCCTTCACATTCATTCCCATTCCTCACAATCCTATCTGCGGTGCGATTTTTTTCATTTCATTAAGGGCAATCTCTAAAAATTCGTCTAAAGAAATTCCAAATTCTTCACAAGTTTTGATTTGGTCACGGTTTGCTCCTTTAGCAAAAGTCTTGTCTTTAAACTTCTTCTTTAATGATTTTAGCTGAACCTCTTCTAATTTTTTAGAAGGCATCACATAAGCTGTTGCAGTAATTAAACCCGATAAAGGATCTACTGCAAAAAGGGCTTTGTCAAGAAGAGTTATCCTCTCAATGCCATGAATTTCATTATGGGCCATAACTGCATGTACTATTTCCTCATCAAGACCATGCTCTGTTAAAATTTCTCCACCTCTTATACTGTGCAACTCTGGATTATCCTTAGTTTCTTGGTAGTCTATGTCATGTAATATCCCTGTAATTACCCATCTTTCAACATCTTGTCCAAATCTTTCAGCTAAACCTCCCATTATAGCACCTGTAGCTATCATGTGATTTATTAAGGTCTCATCTGACACATATTCTTTGACAAGCGCTAAGGCCGTGTTTCTATCCATTTAACTCTCCTCCTACTATTAAAGTTACCAATTTTACTTAATATTATAACATGAATGGTCAAAAAACAATAATCTTAAATGCACAAAGGCAGCAAATTTGATTTGCTGCCTTTGAAATTAATTATTTATTATCGTATTTTATTGCCGCTTGAGCAGCAGCCAGTCTTGCAATAGGTACTCTGTAAGGTGAAGCAGAAACATAGTCAAGACCTACTTTGTGGCAGAACTCAATAGAAGATGGGTCTCCACCGTGTTCACCACATATACCTACTTCAAGGTCAGGTCTTGTCTGCCTTCCAAGCTTGGTACCCATTTCTACTAACTTGCCAACACCCTCTTGGTCAAGCTTAGCAAATGGATCAAATTCATATATCTTCTTTTCATAATAAGTTTCAAGGAATTTGCCAGCGTCATCCCTTGAGAAACCGAAAGTCATCTGAGTTAAGTCATTAGTACCAAAGGAGAAGAATTCTGCTTCCTTAGCAATTTGGTCAGCTGTAAGAGCTGCTCTTGGTACCTCTATCATTGTTCCTACAAGGTATTTTATTTCAACATTGTTTTGTTTTATAACTTCGTCAGCTACTTTTACTATGATGTCTTTAATGTATTTAAGCTCTTTAAGTTCACCTACAAGTGGTATCATAATCTGCGGTTTTACGTCATGCCCTGTCCTCTTCTTTACGTTTATAGCGGCTTCTATAATAGCTCTTGTCTGCATTTCAGCAATTTCTGGATAGGTTACAGCTAATCTACAGCCTCTATGACCTAACATTGGGTTAAACTCTTTTAAGCTTTCTACTGTTGCTTTTAGCTCTTCAAAAGTTATCCCCATGTTTTCTGCAAGTTCTTTAATTTCTTCATCAGTATGAGGTAAGAATTCATGCAATGGTGGATCTAAAAGGCGTATAGTAACAGGGAATTCACCCATAACTTCAAACAAACCTTCAAAGTCTGACCTTTGCATAGGCAATAGTTTTTCTAAAGCTTTTCTTCTTTGTTCTTCTGTCTTTGAGACAATCATTTCTCTCATAGCAGGAATTCTATCTTCATCAAAGAACATATGCTCTGTCCTGCAAAGGCCTATTCCTTCAGCGCCAAACTGAACTGCAATTTTTGCATCTCTTGGTATATCTGCATTAGTTTTTACTTTTAATTTTCTATATTTGTCTGCCCAGCTCATGAGAGTTGCAAAATCTCCAGTTAGCTCAGGTGTAACAGTCTTTATTTCACCAATGTAAACATTACCTGTGCTACCATCTATAGATATGTAGTCTCCTTCATGAACTTCTATATCGCCAATTCTCATTACTTTTGCTTGCTCGTCTATCTTTGCATCGCCACAACCTACTACGCAAGCTGTACCCATACCTCTTGCCACAACAGCTGCATGAGATGTCATACCGCCACGAGTTGTAAGTATTCCTTGTGCTACAGACATACCTTCTATGTCGTCCGGAGATGTCTCTGTTCTTACAAGAATTACTTTTTCTCCCCTTGATTTTGCAGCTTCTATTGCATCATCAGCAGTAAAGTATACTTTTCCTGATGCAGCACCAGGAGAAGCGGGTAAACCTTTTGCAACAGGCTTAGCAGCTTTCAACGCATTTGGCTCAAAGGTTGGATGCAATAACTGGTCTAACTGTTTCGGATCTACTCTTAAGACTGCTGTCTTTTCATCTATTAAGCCTTCAGCCACTAAGTCTACAGCTACTTTCAAAGCTGCTTGAGCAGTTCTCTTTCCGTTTCTTGTCTGTAGCATGTAGAGTTTACCTTTTTCAATAGTAAACTCTATGTCCTGCATGTCTTTGTAATGTTTCTCCAATTTCTCAGCAATTTCTACGAATTGGTTATAAACTTCTGGCATAGTCTCCTTCAAACTTGAAATTGGCTGAGGCGTTCTAATACCTGCAACAACATCTTCCCCTTGAGCATTCATCAAGAATTCGCCAAATAAAGCTTTTTCACCAGTTGCAGGATTTCTTGTGAAAGCAACACCTGTACCTGAATCATTACCCATGTTACCAAATACCATTGATTGGACATTTACTGCTGTACCCCAATCACTTGGTATGTCGTTAAGTCTTCTGTACACTATAGCTCTTGGATTATCCCAAGACCTAAATACTGCTTTTACAGCTTCCAGAAGTTGTTCTTTTGGATCTTGTGGGAAGTCTACTCCCAATTCTTTTTTATAAAGTTCTTTAAATCTTTTTACTACCTCTTTGAGGTTTTCAGCTGTTAAATCTGTATCAAATTTTGCACCATTTTCCTCTTTTACTTCATCTAAAATAGCTTCAAATTTATTCTTGTCAATTCCCATTACAACATCTGAAAACATTTGAATAAATCTTCTATAGCTGTCATAGGCAAATCTTTCATTGTTTGTAGCTTTAGCAAGGCCTTCTACTGTCTCGTCATTTAAACCAAGGTTTAAAATAGTATCCATCATACCTGGCATTGAAACTCTCGCGCCAGACCTTACAGATACTAATAAAGGATTTGTTGGGTCTCCAAATTTTTTACCTGTAATTTCTTCTAATTTAGCCATATATTCATAGATTTGTTCAACAATTTCTGGAGCTATAGTCTTACCATCTTGATAGTACCTTGTACAAGCCTCAGTAGTGACCGTAAATCCTTGTGGAACAGGTAAACCCAACTTCGTCATTTCAGCAAGATTTGCGCCTTTTCCTCCTAAGAGGTCTCTCATTGAAGCATCGCCTTCACTAAATAAATACACATACTTTTTACTCATGAAATCTCTCCTCCTTTTAATACGTTTAATATAACATTAGCTGTTTCTTCTACAGCTTTATTTGTAACATCGATTACAGTACACCCTAATCTTTTCATCACCTCCTCAGCATATTTTATCTCTTTTTTAACTCTTTCTTCAGTAGCGTATATAGCATTAGCATCAAGGCCTAGAGATTTTAATCTCTCTTTCCTTATTTTTACCAAAACTTCAGGATCTATAGTCAACCCAAATATTTTTTTAGGGTTGATTTCAAATAATTCTTGAGGTGGTTCAATTTCTGGCACTAAAGGTAAATTAGCAGCTTTTATGTATTTATGAGCAAGGTACATGCATAAAGGAGTTTTGGATGTTCTAGAAACCCCTATAACAACTACATCTGCCAATAGTATGCCCATTGCATCTTTACCATCATCATATTTTACGGCAAATTCTATTACCTCGATTTTTTTCAAATAATCTTCTCTATTATTTTTTGCTAAATTGGTATGGGGGGATATACCAGTACTATCTTCAATAGCATTTATCACTGGTCCCATTACATCTACTATTTTTATGCCAAATTTCTGTGCTTTTTTAAGAAGATAATCTTTTAATTCCGGGACCACCATAGTATGGATTATTATGCTATTTGCATCATTAGCTGCCTCCATGATAATCTCTTCTATTTGATTTTTATCTCCAACATAAGAATATTTTTTTATTTTTTCTATAAAAGTATCAAAGTGGGCAGCAGCAATACTCGCAATGTTTTCTGCTGTGTCTACATTAGAATCTGAAACCAAGTAAATTGATACTCCTTCTTCCATTCAAGAAATCCCCCTAACCTTCCCCAAGCTTTACAAACAATTTAGTAATGTTGGTCTTTGAAATCCTTCCTGTCACTTTGTATCCTTGTTTTCCATCACTTCCCACTACAGGTTCAACTACAGGAAGACTGTCTACTTCGTGCTCTATAATTTTAACAGCAGCATTATACACCGGCTCATCATCATAAGTTGTAACTATGTTAGGCATACGGGTCATAATTATTCCCACCGGGACCTTATAAATATCAGTGTTGCCTATCGCGATTTTTAAAAAGTCTTTTCTTGAAACAGCGCCGGTTAAAAATCCTCCATCCTGTACAAAAATTGTCCCGACGTCCTTTAAAAAAAGTGTTACAATCGCATCATACACTGATGTACTTTCCTCTACCACTACAGGTAAAGACTTGATATCTTTTACTTTTATGCTTTTTATATAATCTTCTACTAAACTGAGGGGTGATTTTCCTGTATAAAAATATCCCACTTTTGGTCTCGCCTCTAAGATCCCGGACATAGTTAGAATTGCCAAATCCGGTCTTAAAGTCGCTCTTGTGACATTTAATTTCTCAGCTATTTGTTCTCCTGTAATGGGTTGATACTTTTTTACAATGTCAATAATTATATGCTGACGGTTTGTCAGTTGAATCTTTATCACCCCTTTAAAGTTTTTGACAATTTATACTTTCCTCTGTCGTTTCATAAACGTTTTCTATCGGTTTATCACTTTAGTATAATTATATCACAAGTTTATAAGATAACCAACTTTCTTTTTCGTTTCCTTCCTATTATATCACAAATTATTGCAACATAAAAAATCAAGGAAATCAGTTAAAAAGCCTGATTCCCTTAAAAATTTAACCTTTCTTCAAGATATTTCTCTACTTCTTCAATTTTTATTCTCACTTGTTGCATAGTATCTCTATCTCTTATGGTTACACAATGGTCATTTTCCGAATCAAAGTCATAAGTAATACAGAAAGGCGTGCCTATCTCATCCTGTCTTCTATACCTTTTACCTATGCTTCCTGTCTCATCGTAATCTACTACGAACTTATTTCTCAACTGGTCATAAAGCTTATAGGCATTTTCTGATAATTTCTTAGATAATGGAAGCACTGCTGCCTTAATGGGAGCAAGAGCAGGATGAAACCTTAAAACTACTCTAGTTTCTCCATCTTCTAACTCTTCTTCTTCATAGGCATCTATTAAAAACGCCAACATTAACCTATCTACCCCAACAGAAGGCTCAATGCAATATGGTATGTACTTTTCTCCTGTTACAGGGTCCATATAAGACAGGTCAACTCCCGAATGTTCCATGTGTTGCCTTAAATCAAAATCTGTTCTATTAGCTATTCCCCACAACTCTCCCCATCCAAAGGGAAAATTATATTCTATGTCTGTGGTGGCAGTACTATAGTGAGATAATTCTTCTTTTTTATGGTCTCTAAATCTTAAATTTTCTTCTTTTAAGCCGAATTCTAAAAGCCAATCCATGCAATATTTTCTCCAGTAACTAAACCATTCCATGTCCTCTCCCGGTTTACAGAAAAATTCCAATTCCATTTGCTCAAATTCTCTTGTTCTGAATATGAAATTACCAGGAGTAATTTCATTTCTAAAAGATTTACCAATTTGTCCTATTCCAAAAGGCATTTTCTTACGAGTTGTCCTTTGAACATTTTTAAAGTTCACAAAAATTCCTTGTGCGGTTTCAGGCCGCAAATACACCTCTGATTTAGAATCTTCTGTAACACCTTGATAGGTTTTAAACATGAGATTAAACTTCCTAATATCAGTAAAATTATGGGCACCACATTTTGGACAGGGCACTTTATATTCTTTTATAAATTCCATCATTTGTTCATTTGTCCAACCTTCAATAGAAATATTTAATTCCTTTTCTTTAATGTAATCTTCAATCAATTGGTCAGCTCTAAATCTTGATTTGCACTCTTTACAGTCCATTAAAGGATCGCTAAAACTGCTAACATGACCTGATGCAACCCATACTTCTCGATTCATCAAAATTGCAGTATCAATCCCTACGTTATAGGGACTTTGTTGAATAAATTTTTTCCACCACATCCTCTTAATATTGTTTTTAAGTTCTACTCCCAGAGGTCCATAATCCCAAGTATTAGCAAGTCCTCCATATATTTCAGACCCCGGAAAAACAAATCCTCTGTTTTTTGCAAGGGCAACTATTTTATCCATTGTGACTGCTTGTGACATTTAATAACACTCCTTTTTCTCTCGCAATTATACAAAAACCCTTCATCCCTTTTGGGAAGAAAGGTTTTTGACGTTACTTATTTAAGAATACCAAAGAGACAAGCTTCTGTCAATCTTTTTTCTTTTCTTCTTTTAATACGGTTACGCTTTTATCATGTTTTTCAACTTCAATTGTGCAATTGGCTAAAAGCGCTACTGCCGCTCCCACTAACGTCAACTGAGGAATGATAACAGCAGAAATAGCACCTGCAGTTACAGGAATCTCCAAGAGAACTTTATCGTCTTTTTTTATTCTTATTTTTGTTACATTACCTTTTTTAATTAATTCTTTTATTTTGTCCATAACTTCTGAACCTGCAACTGTAAAAGTCTCAGTCCAGCTTTTTCTATTCTCTTCTATATATATCAATGCATCTACAACACTTCCATCTGACTTTTCTAATGCTTCTTTTGCTTCTTTATAACTTACTCCCGTTCTTTCTACTATCATATCTATTTTTTCTAATTCTTCATCTAACACGTTAAACCCTCCTTTCACATATTTTGTAACTTGTCAATAAAATCTTTTGATTTAAACTCTATTTCAAGATGTTCTTTCATATAGGCTGTTATTATTTTATCCACTTCTTCTTTTATAACTCCTGAAACTTTAATATTTTGAAGCTTGTCATAATCTCCTTTAAGAAAATACTTTATAGCTTTTAATGTTACTCCATGTAATGGCTTGGCGTCAAAACATTTATTTTTGCAGTTTATACACACTGCACCCCCGCAAGAATTAGAAAAATATTCTAAATTTCCTTTTTTTCCACACACAACACAATTATCAAGTTGAGGCATATATCCCAATAAAGAAACTAATTTTAAGTTATAAGAAGAAATAAAAATTAAAGGGTCTATTTGTAGTTCGTCAACTGCTTTTAAAGAATGTTTTAAAAACAGATACAGCCTCTCGCTTTTTTGATTTTCCTCTAAAATTTTGTTTATAGTTTCGGCAATATACGAAGCTACAGAAAATTTAACTAAGTCTTTTTCTATATTTTTATGAGCTTCGATTAACTCCCATTGGTCAATATAGTAATAATTTTGCCCCTCAAAAATAACATAATTGGCAACAATAAAAGGCCTTATTGCATTCACAAAGCGGCTCTTTGAGCGCCTTGCCCCTTTTGCCACTGCCTGGAGTTTGCCATAGCTTTTAGTAAAAAGAGTGGCAATTTTGTCTGTTTCACCTATTAAATTGTTTTTTAATACTATTGCTTCTGTTTTTAACAAGCGCATTTTTTATCAACTCATTTTTAGTTTATTCCATTCCTCCACAATCTTAACGCCTGCACTTGCCCCAATACGATTAGCTCCTGCTTCAATCATCGCCTTAGCATCTTCAGCAGTTCTTACACCGCCAGAGGCTTTAACACCAAAGTTTTCACCAACTGTCTGTCTCATTAATTTTACATCCTCTACAGTAGCTCCACCTGGTCCAAAACCAGTAGAAGTCTTAACAAAATCAGCACCTGCTTCTTTTGTAAGCTGACATGCTTTTACCTTTTCTTCATCAGCGAGATAGCAGGTTTCTAAAATTACTTTTACAACTATATCTCCATAGGATTTTACCGCTTTCACAACTTCTTCAATTTCTTTTTTCACATAGTCATAATCTCCACTCTTCAACATGCTTATATTTAATACCATGTCAACTTCTGTCGCACCTTTTTTAACCGCTTCAACTGCTTCAAATACTTTGGTTTCGATAGTATTTGCACCTAATGGAAAACCTATTACTGTGCAAACTTTAACATCTGTATCTTTTAACATACTATAGGCAAGGTCTACAAAGCAGGGGTTTATGCAGACAGAAGCAAATCCATATTCTTTTGCCTCATTACAAAGCTTTTCTATCTCGCTTTTTGTCGCATTTGGTTTTAATAAAGTGTGGTCAATCATTTTTGCTATGTTCATAATATAACCTCCTTTTGTTTTCACTAAATACTTTACTATTCGTAAGTTTTCTTGTCAATGGCATATCCTAATTTTTTAAGTAACGTTGTATTGTCTCTCCACCCCTTCCTCGTTTTTACCCATAGGTCAAGAAAAACCTGTTTTCCATAAAATTCTTCTAAATCCAGTCGCGCACTTTGACCTATCTTTTTTAGCATTTGCCCATTTTTACCTATAATAATTCCTTTGTGAGACTCTTTCTCGCAATAAATATATGCTTCAATGTCTATTATATCTTTATCTTCCCTCTCTTTAATAGATTCTACTTCCACATAAACACCGTGAGGCACTTCTTCCTCTAAAAAGTGTAACATCTTCTCTCGAATTATTTCTGCCACTATTAATTTTTCGGGCTGATCTGTTATATAATCATCCAAATAATATTTAGGACCTTCTGGCAAAAATGATACAATTTTTTCTTTTAACAAGTCTATATTTTTGTTTTCAATAGCAGAAATAGCTACTACATCTTTAAACTCATATTGCTCTTTAAAAATTTTTATAGTTTCTTCTACTCTTTCCTCAGGCACCAAATCTATTTTATTGACTACAAGTATGACAGGTGTATCTACTTCTTTTAAATACTCAATTATGTATCTATCTCCAGGTCCTACTTCAGTATCTGGTTCTATCATATACAAAATAAGGTCAACTTCCTTCAATGTTCTTTTAGCTACCTCAATCATAAATTCGCTTAATTTAGATTTAGGTTTATGAATGCCAGGAGTGTCAACAAAAATAACCTGGTATTCATCTGTTGTCAAAATCCCACGAATGGTATTTCGAGTAGTTTGGGGTTTGGGAGAAGTAATAGCAATCTTTTCTTGTAAAATTGCATTTAAAAGAGTAGATTTTCCTACATTAGTTCTACCAACTAATGCTACAAAACCAGCTTTATAGCCCATATCATCACTCCTTATTTGATTATTTGAAAAATCAATACTGTAATCAATATTCCAAATAAACCTCCAAAAAATACCTGAGAAAAAGAGTGGATTTTACCTTCTACTCTGCTTTCAGCCACCATAAGAGCAAGTAAAAAGCCTAAAGTGGCAATAAAAGCATTTGCTGTGATAAAAGTTATAGCTGTCGCAGTAGCAAAAGCAATAGCACTATGAGCGCTGGGCATTCCTCCCCTCATAGGAGTTCCTTCTTTAAAATGCACCTTTAAAATTACAGTCAAAAACACTACAACTAAAAGACTTATAACTGTGATATGAATAGGTGACTCTCTAAGCTTTAATAAAATTATTTTTGTCCAAGGATTTACTCTATCAAAAAATATTAAATAAGCTACAAGAACGGCATTTATCGCAGATATAAGGACTGCTCCTGCAGCTACATTTTTCGCAACCTTAGCCAAAGGATTATAATTTTTAACCATCATGTCAATTGTGGTTTCAATAGCCGTATTTATCATTTCAGAAATTAAAACTAAAGAAATTGTAAATAAAATTACCACAAATTCTACTCTTGAAAGGTCAAAAAAAAGGCAAAAGAATAATACCAATATCGCTATGGCAAAGTGAACCTTCATGTTTCTTTGGGTCTTAAAAGCATGTAAAATACCCTCTATCGCATAATTAAAACTGTCAATTAAATTTCTCGATTTCACAAAATCACCGCCCAATATTAAGCCTCGCCATAACTTCCTCTTCTTTTTCCCTCATAATTTTTCTTTCTTCTTCAGTTTCATGGTCATAACCCAAAAGATGCAACATGCTGTGAGCTGTTAAATAAGCTACTTCTCTTTCAAAGGAATGTCCATATTCTATTGACTGCTCTAATGCTTTTTCTAAAGAAATAACTATATCTCCTATTGGCTGTACCTCTTCTGAATCTTCCTCTATTTTCTCAACTTCCCCATAAGTCTCTTCAAACTCTGCTAAGGGAAATGACAAAACATCTGTCGGCTTATCTATACCCCTATAATATTTATTTAATTTTCTAATTTCCTCATTATCCACAAAGGACACACTTACTTCAACATTATCAATAACCTCTTCTACTTCTAATACTGTTTTTATGACTTTTTCAACTAATTCTTCCAAATTTGCTGCATCAACTTTATTTTGTCTGTCGTCTATCAAAATGTTCATTCTAACACCTCTTTATTTTGATTTGGTTCAATATCAGGATACTCAATTCTTTTATGAAACATACCAGTTAAAGCAGTCAAAAAAGAATTTTTTATAGTTTTAATATCTTTTAAAGTTAAATCGCTATCTTCCAACTGACCATCATTTAATCTATCTGCCATGATTTTTTCAATCATATTCTTTATATTTTCCTCAGTAGGTTCAGGAATAGACCTCACAGCTGCTTCTACAGAATCTGCCAACATCAAAATGGCAGACTCTTTGGTAGAAGGTTTTGGACCTGGATATCTAAAAGATTCTTCTTCGCAAGATTCCTCTTCATTTTGTAAAGCCTTAGTATAAAAGTATTTCACTAAGGAAGTACCATGGTGTTCTTTTATCAAATCAATGACTTGTTGAGGAAGTTTATACTTTTTAGCTAATTCCACCCCATCTTTTACATGGGAAATTATTACTAATGTACTTAAATCAGGAGAAATTTTGTCATGCAAATTTTCTCCTGAAAGCTGGTTCTCTTTGAAAAAATAAGGTCTTTTAATTTTACCTATATCATGGTAATAAGCCCCTACTCTAACTAACAAACTGTTCGCTCCAATAGCATCAGAAGCAGCTTCTGCGAGATTTGCTACTACCATGCTGTGGTGATAAGTCCCAGGAGCATCCATTATAAGTTTTTTAAGAAGCGGATTATTTGGATTTGACAGCTCTAAAAGTTTTAAAGGAGTTAAGATATCAAAAGCTGTTTCCCAAAAAGGCAAAGTACCAATAAGCAAAATTATACTAAAAGTTCCACTGATAATTCCCCATAAACTGCTTTTTAATACAGAAATTATATCATTGCTATTTAAAAGCCCTATTCCTACAATACTTACAAGATTTACCCCACTGACGTAAAGACCCGCTTTTACAAAATCTAAACGTTGCTTAGAATGAGAAAGTTTTACTGCACCAATCAATCCTCCCAGCAATGACATAAAAATAAATTCTTGGTTAAAACTCACCATTAAACCTACTAAAAGAGAATAAATTATGTCAATCATAATAGCAATATAAGGATCTATTAAAACAGAAATTAGCATAGGCAAAGTAGCAGAAGGAATTAAAAGAGGCTCAATCCCTTTAAAGGCAACAGCCAATAAAAGATAAAAAATACCTGTTAAACACAACAATTCAATGTAGATTTTTTTGGTAGTAATCTTTTTGTCCAATTTTATAATATAATACACTGATAAAAAGAGTGACAAGCCTAAAATCAAAAATAAGCCTATTATCATTCCATAATCAATCTTACTGCTGTTTTTTAAGAGGCCCAAAGACTTCAAAACTTCGATTTGTTGTTGTGTCACCACTTCTCCACTGACTACAATATTTTGTCCTTTTTTATACATAACCGGCTGTACTTTTTCCTCTGCTTCTTTTTTTGCAAGGTTTGTCTCATAGGCATTATATATCATATTAGGAACAACGACAGAAGATAAAATCTTAACAGCTACTGGTTTTACTTCTGCAGAAATATCCGAACTTTCTACAAGACTCTTAGCATCATTTAAAACCGTGGGCAAAGCATCTTCCGTAATCTGCCTTGCCATAATTGCTTTTTCTGTTGATAATACCACCGATTCCATGTTTATAAGGGTATTATCATCTATTTTTAAAAGCAAAGCTACTTCATTATCTCCTAAACCTATGGGACTTACAGCTTTAAAGTCTTGCAATTTCTTTTCTTCTGCTTCTGAGGATTTGCGTACCTCTCTTAATTTATTAAAAAAATCAACTAGCTTAAGATAAGATTCTTTTGCAATATTTTCATTATAATCATATTTAGGATTAACCGCATTTACTGCTTCTTGTATCTTCTTTTGAGTAGCTATTGTGTCCACTACGTCTTTAGGTGCCTTTATATCTTGCGTAGCTACATCCCCTACCTTAAGGTCAAATTTGGGAGGCGTTACACTAGTATAAACTAAGGCATAGGAAGAAATAAAATAAAAAACAACAAAAAAAATGATTATCAATTGCTCATTTTTAATTATATTTTTTATATGTTTGTCCAGTTTTTTCATGGATTATTCCCCTCGCTCTGGGATTTCTGATTTATTTTCCTCCATGTTTTTCTCATAAATTTCATAAGCTTTTACAATTTTAGCTACAAGAGGATGCCTTATCACATCTTCTTCAGAAAGCATTACAAACTCTATACCTTCTATTCCCTTTAATATCTCCATAACCTCTTTTAGCCCGGATTTTTTACCTCTTGGCAAATCTATTTGAGTAACGTCACCAGTTATAACTGCTTTAGAACCAAAACCTATACGGGTTAAAAACATTTTCATCTGCTCAGGAGTGGTGTTTTGAGCTTCATCCAGTATTATAAAAGAATCGTCTAAAGTTCTACCTCTCATATAAGCTAGTGGTGCTACCTCAATTAAGCCTTTCTCCATGTATTTTTGGAAAACTTCTGCTCCTAAAATGTCGTAAAGTGCATCGTATAAAGGTCTTAAATAAGGATCAACTTTTTCTTGCAAATCTCCTGGCAGAAAACCTAACTTTTCTCCTGCTTCAACAGCCGGCCTTGTTAAAATTATACGACCTACTTCTCTATTTTTCATCGCAGTAATAGCCATTGCCATAGCCAAATAGGTCTTGCCCGTACCGGCTGGTCCTATTCCAAATACAATCTGATTTTTCCTTATAGCTTCTACATATCGCATCTGTCCATAAGTTTTACACCTTATCTGTTTGCCTCTTGCTGTTATACAAATAATATCAGACATTAAAGTCTTTAGTTTTTCTTCTTCTCCTGCCTCAATCATATTCATAGTATACAAAACATTTTGAGTAGTAATTACATCTCCCTTTTCAATCATTCCCATCAACTTGTTAAAAAGTTTATTAGCAGACTCCACGTTTTTTTCTTCCCCCGTTATTTTAATAATTCCTCCTCTTAACACTATCTTGACATCTAATCCTTCTTCTATTAGCTTAATATTTTCATCAAAGTTGCCAAACAAATTGGCAGCTTGCTCCATATCCTCAATATTAATAGCTAACTCCTTAATCAATGTTCCCCTCCTGTATAAGAAATTTTTTCTTTCATTCCTATTTCCTCTAAAACCTCTGCAGTAATATTGGCTCTTAATATTTTATCTTGTATAATCACATAACTTTCTTTTTTATTTACTATCTTACTTTGAGAGCCTAAAACCTTCTCCAACTCCTTTAGTGCTTTTTCAAAAGCAATATTTTTTGCTTCCTCTTTAGATAAAACAATAGTTTTAGGTTTGGTTTCGTAATATACTTCTTTTATTATTTTAACTGGAAAATCCTTTGATATTATCTCTTTTTCTTCTTTTTCAAAATTCTTAAAGTCTACTTTTTTAGGGGATATAGTTATAGTATTATTGCCAAATATTATTTTTGTAACGGTTATTTTGTTGTTTGTCCTTTCAAAGACTTCTTTTTTTAGCTCTGCATCAGCATAAACTTCATACCATGTCCTAGCAATAATTTGACCATCAGCATGTACAAATCTTGTCTCTAGTCCTGGCTTTTCAATTATCCCTGTAACAATTATATCTCCCGCTTTTACTGTATCTCCAACTTTTTTTACGGCTTCCCCTTCTAAAACCGTCATCTTATAAATTATTCCGTCTTTTTTAGCTATTATATTGCATGGTTCATCTTTTGACAATACCTCTTGAGGTTTTGTTTTACCTACAACTTTTACAAAAGCATTAGTCCCTTTTATGTTTATTCCTATCCATGATATTTCATTATT
Source organism: Thermoanaerobacter uzonensis DSM 18761 (assembly GCF_900129115.1). Lineage (NCBI taxonomy): Bacteria > Bacillati > Bacillota > Clostridia > Thermoanaerobacterales > Thermoanaerobacteraceae > Thermoanaerobacter > Thermoanaerobacter uzonensis. The sequence goes on from NZ_FQUR01000012.1 coordinate 71,597, forward strand.
GTGTAATAAAAATTCTGTCTCTATTTTATTAACATCTATAGTAAACTTAGAAACTCCTGGCTTTAATCCTAAGTGTGAAAGCTTTTCTAAAACTACTTTTTCATTTACATTGTTGACGGTTTCTACATTAATTTCCCATATAAAAGTAGAAAATGCATAAATCAATATAAGAGAAATTGCTGCCCCTAAAACCAATGCTTTTCTTCTTTTTAACCGAGAAATTACAAAAGGCAATCCTCTTTTAGAAATCACTGAAACACGACAATTAGTTCTTTTTGCCAAAAATACTATTTCTTTGAAACCCTTTATACTTACTTTTGCGACTATAGTAGTATAATTCCTACGCTCAATATCCCAAATATAGACATTATTTACCATAATAAGATTTAAAAATTTTTCAATTGACAAACCTTCAATCTTAATAATAACATATCCTTTTAAAAAATTCCATAATTTTATTGCAACCAAAAACATTCCTCCTATACCATCATTTCTATATTCATTATTTCACCGCTAATCGTTATAATCTCTGTCATTATAGAATTCACAATCATATTTTTACCTAATATTCTAACAACACCTATTGTTGTATTTATCCTAATCCTTTCAGGAATATACTCAATAATTCCCTTGTGGTTTTCAATAGTAACATGGGTTTTCCCTATCAAAGTTATTTTAGGGAGATTAAGCAATACCTCTTTTGGAAAATCTATTGCATTTACAAGTTCGTTTTTTATCTCATCTTTCATACTGTAACCTCCCTTCTCTTAAAATTTTATGAGGAAAAAATTAAAAAAATTCTCTTGCTTTTTTATAGGCAATAGACCTTTTGAGTAATTAGAAAATATGTATTATAATGAAAGTAACAGAATTGAATATTTCTATTACTGTAAATTATTTTTTGGGGGGATTTGCCTTGGAGAAAATAGTAATAATTTTTACTGGTGGAACTATATCCATGAAAAATGACCCGAATTTAAATGCTGCTATACCCTCTTTATCAGGAAATGAGATACTAAAAATGGTTCCCAACATAAAAGAAAATTCCCAAATTGAAATAATTCAATTTGGGAATTTTCCAAGTCCTCACTTAACTCCCGAGCTATTAGTAAATTTGAAACTAGAAGTAGAAAACGTAATCAAAAAACAACAAGTAAAAGGAGTCGTCATTACTCACGGTACAGACACCATAGAAGAAACAGCATATTTTTTAGACTTAACTATAAATTCCGAAAAGCCAATAGTCTTGACTGGAACCATGAAAAATTCTTCTGAAATTGGATACGACGGTCCCAGCAACTTAATTGCTTCTGTAATTACTGCTTCCTCAGAAAAAGCCAAAAACAAAGGAGTATTAGTAGTTTTCAATAACGAAATACATGCTGCACGAGATGTCACAAAAACTCATACTTCAAGTATTGACACCTTTAAAAGCCTTGAAACAGGTCCAATAGGTGTTGTAGATAATAACAGAGCATATTTTTATAGGAACATTGAAACAAGAGATTATATACCAGTAGACCATTTAGAGCCAAGAGTAAGTCTATTAAAAGTCGCCTTTGGTATGGATGATAAAATTATCAGATTCCTTGTTAACAGCGGAGAAAAAGGAATAATAATAGAAGGAACAGGAAGAGGAAATGTACCTCCAAAATTGGCTGAGGGTATAGAATATGCTATATCAAAGGGGGTAATTGTAGTGTTAGTTTCAAGATGTCCTATGGGAAGAGTTGATGCCTCTTACGGTTATAAAGGTGGCGGAAAACATCTTAAATCCTTAGGGGTAATCTTTGGAGACAATCTCTCAGGACAAAAAGCTCGTATAAAGCTCATGGCAGCTCTTGCTTATTCTAATAATTACAATGAAATCAAAAAAATGTTTGAAGAAGAAAGGACTTGATACCTAATGGCATCAAGTCCTCAGTTTGTTGACAAAGTTAAAAAAATATTCAAAGGAGATATTTTGCATCGTCGCTCCGATGTTCCAAAGCGACAAAACTAAAGCTCGACCTTCGCGCTCCGGCAGGGTACCGGGCACAATCGGCCTCCTTGCCTTAAGGTGCCCGCCTTCGCCATCCATGGCTTCGGCCCTGCCTCCACCCTCGGTCTTGCTAAGTTTTGTTGCCGCTTTGTCACAAGTCGCTTCTTATGCAAAATATCTCCTTTACGAAAGTTTGTCTACAGTCTGAGGACTTGATACCTAACGGCATCAAGTCCTTTGTTTACTGTAAATACTTATTTACTATGTCTTTAACAAGGTTCCCATCTGCTCTCCCTTTTACTATTGGCATTACCTTTCCCATTACTTTTCCTATATCGCTTTTAGTTTTAGCACCAGTTTCTTCGATAGCTTTTTTTACTATTTCCTCTATTTCCTCTTCGGATAGCTGCTTCGGTAAATAAGAAAGCATAATCTCAATTTCTTTTCTAGCTTTATCCACTAAGTCTTGCCTTCCACTTTTTTCGTAATCCGGCAACACTTCTTTTCTTTGCTTTATTTCTTTAGAAATTACATTAATGACCCCTTCATCGTCTAATTCTTTTTGAGTATCTTTTTCAACTTGGAGAATAGCTGCTCTTACCATACTTAAAATATTCTTTTTAAAATTATCTTTGTTTTTCATGGCTTCTACCATATCTTTGTATATTCGCTCTTTTAGGGTCATGGCAAGCACTTCCTTTATTTATTATATTTATATTTTCTTTTTCTTGCTGCTTCGGATTTTTTCTTACGTTTTACACTGGGACTTTCATAATGCTCTCTTTTGCGAACCTCTGATAAAACGCCTGCTTTAGAACATTGGCGCCTAAACCTTCTCAGAGCATTGTCCAATGATTCATTTTCGCCGACTCTTACTTCAGCCACTACTCTCCCTCCCTCCAGATAAACTGCTCAAGCTAAGCTGCGTATTCTGCTGTGATGTCTTGCTGAAAATTCTCATTTTATTATACTCCTAAAGCCATAATGTGTCAATGATTAACCTGGTGGCCAAGTCATAAATCTACCGCCTAAAAGATGAAAATGTATGTGATATACCGTTTGTCCCCCGTCATTTCCACAGTTTGATACAATTCTATAACCTTTTTCGTCAATTCCCTCTTTTTTTGCTAATTCTTTTGCCACCATATAAGCATGAGATATTAAATGTTTGTTATCCTCATTTAAATCTAACAATGTCGGTATATGTTCTTTTGGCACAATGAGGATATGTACAGGTGCTTGTGGGTTAATATCCCGAAATGCTACGACTAAATCATCTTCATATACTATATTGGAAGGTATCTCTTTATTTATAATTTTACAAAAAATGCAATCTGACATCCTTTCACCTCCTCTTTTTATATTCTACACATCTGGTTAAATTCCTTCAATTTCTCCAATTAAGAAATTATCTTTTATTTCTTTTATTTTCACTGGGAAAATCTCATTTCTAAGTAACTTTCTATCTCCTTTAACAGCTACACTTAAATAATTATCAGTCAAGCCTTCCACATAACCCTCCATATTCTTTACCGGTTGTTCAAAGAGGACTTCCAAAGTCTTTCCTATAAAACTCTCCATGAATTTGCGTTCACACCTATTAGACAATTCTATGAGTTTTTTACTCCTATATTCTTTTACATGATTTGCAACTTGATTTGGAAAGTTGTAGGCTCTTGTACCTTTTCTCCTTGAATATTTAAAAACATGCATTTTGCTAAAACAAATCTCTTCCACAAATTTGTAAGTCTTGAGAAACTCCTCTTCCGTTTCACCAGGAAATCCCACCATAACATCTGTAGTTATCGCCACATCATTGATGTATTCTCTTAACCTATCAATTACACTTTTGTACTCCTTTGTAGTATATCTTCTTCCCATTCTTTTTAAGGTTTCATCACATCCACTTTGAAGGGATACATGATAATGCCTGCACATCTTAGGCAAGTTAGCTATTTCCTTCACAAACTCTTCAGTTAAAAAAGTAGGCTCAATAGAACTAAGTCTTATCCTTTTTATGCCATCTATTTCATGAATCATCTTTATAATGTCCAAAAGCCCAATATTTTTTAAATCTTTGCCATAGGAAGCTATGTGTATACCTGTGAGGACAATTTCTTTATACCCTGAATCAGCAAACCTTTTTACTTCATCTATTACTTTTTTGGGGTCTCTACTTCTCACCGGTCCACGGGCGTAAGGGATTATGCAGTAAGTACAGTATTGATTGCAGCCGTCTTGAATCTTTATATATGCCCTTGTCCTTTCTGTATAAGCTGTTACTCCAAATTCCTCATATTTTTTTTGAGTCATTATATTATTTACCACACTTAACTTTTCATTTTTTCGCGTAAATTCCTCTACTAATTCCACTATTTTGTCTTTATTTTTCGTACCAATCGCTATGTCCACTTCCGGAAGAGAAAAAGCTTCCTCTGTACTTACTTGCACATAGCAACCAGCAGCTACTACCACCGCATCAGGATTTTCTTTCTTAGCTTTGCGTATTTCCTGCCTTGACTTCATATCACTTCTATTTGTTACAGTACAGGTATTTATTACGTAAACATCCGCTTTTTCATTAAAATCAACTACTTCATAACCAGCTTTTTTAAAAAGCTCAGCCATGACTTCTGCCTCATATTGATTTACCTTACACCCCAAAGTATAAAAAGCAGCAGTTTTTTTATGACCATATCTTTCATAAAATTCCTCATTACTAAGAGTTAAATCTACTTTTGCCACTTTAAAAATGCTCCTCCTATTAAATCTCTTTTTCATATTATATCACATATTATAACATGCTATTGTACACCAAAAAAAACAGGCCCCGAAGGGCACTAAAAATATCTTTTTGTTCTTTGTTTATTAATAATTTAACCCATATCTCCTAATTCATACATTACTATTGAACAAACTGCGATGGCTGCTGTCTCAGTTCGCAAAATCCTGGGGCCTAAGCTTACAGGCTTAATACTTTTGTTTAAGGCTAATTCAATTTCCTCTTGAGAAAAACCTCCTTCAGGGCCTATAAAAATTCCAATTTTTTTTATGCCTTTTGCCTTTTTAAGCACCTTTTTTAATTTTGAAGTTTGTTCCTTTTCATATGGAATTATGCATAGATCAAACTTATCAACCTGATTTATGGCCTCTTCAAAGGAAATAGGCATACAAATTTCGGGCACCCCAGTTCTGCCCGATTGTTTACAAGCTTCTTCGCTAATTTTTCTCCACCTAGCAATTTTTTTATTTATATTGCTTTTAGTTATGTCTACAACCGTATAACGAGTCACAACTGGGATAAATTTTTTAACTCCAATTTCTGCACACTTTTGGATAATCAATTCCATTTTATCTGATTTAGGCAAACCTTGGAACAAAGCAATTTCTAAAGGACTTTCTGTATTCGATTCTAATTCTTTTTCTAAAAATAAAATAAGCTTGTCTTTTTTTATCTCCTCAATGCGAGCAGCATATTCTTTTAAGCCATCCGATGCAACAATTTCATTACCTCTTTTAAGCCTTAAGACATTTACCAGATGATGAAAATCTTCTCCTTCTATATAGACAAATTCTCCTTTAATATTTTGCCGATCAATAAAAATTTTTCTCATAAGCTCTCACTTTTTCCTTGATAATATTGCACACCATTCTCCTTCTTCTCTAATTTGCAATATTTCAAAAAATTTTTCAACTTTTTGCAAAACTTCTTCACATCTATCTTTAATTATTCCACTTACTAAAAATAAGCCTTTTTCTTTTAAGTAGTCTGGTACTTTAGAAGATAATTTAATTATAGCATCTGCAATAATATTAGCTACTATAATATCAGCTTTTCCCTCAAATCTTTCTAATAAATCACTTTTAAAAACTTTTACGTTGTGTAAATTATTAAGCTTCACATTCTGCCTTGCTACTTCCACAGAAACTTCGTCTATATCTGCCGCATAAACTTCCTTTGCTCCTAACTTGCTACTGGCAACACTAAGTATACCTGAACCACAACCTATATCAAAAACTGTACTTTCTAGCATCATAATTTCCTCTAAAAGTTCCAAACACATCTTTGTAGTCTCATGAGTACCTGTGCCAAAAGCCATTCCAGGGTCTAATTCGATAATTATCTCTTCTCCTTGAGATACATATTCTTCCCAAGAAGGCTTAATCACTATTTTCTTCCCTATTTTTAGAGGCTTATAATACTGTTTCCAATTGTTTGCCCAGTCCGCTTCGTCCACTTCTGAGACTTTTACGTCAAAATTGCCTATATCAATTCCAAAAGACTTAAGTTCTGCAATTCTATCTTTTAAAATATTTATTCTATCTATAGTATCTGAAGCAATAGGAAAATAGGCAAAAACCTTAATATTTCCCTCTTCTTCAAAAAGAGAAGGGTCAAAATAATCCCAATTATCACTTTGCACTAACAGTTTTACATCATTAGGGTTTTTTATAACTACGCCGCCAGCCCCTAATTCGTGCATGATATTTGACACAGCCTCTTCTGCCTCTTGTGAAGTTGTCACTTGTACCTCAATCCATTTCATTCTTTTCCACACCTTTACTCAAATTTATTATCCGCCAAAAGCATCTTTCATTCTTTGAAAAAAGGATTTTGATTCTGTTGTAGTCTCTCCCTCTAATTTCTTTAATTCTCTTAGCAATTCTTTTTGCTTTTCTGTCAATTTTTTAGGCACATCAATATAAACTTCTACAATTTGGTCTCCGCGTCCTCTTCCATTTATGTGAGGAATCCCTTTTCCTCTTAACTTAAACTTAGTCCCTGTTTGAGTTCCTTCTGGTATTGTAAAGCTAACTGTTCCATCCAGCGTAGGAATTTTTATTTCTCCACCTAAAGCTGCATCAGCAAAACTTATCGGCATTTTCAAATGTACATTGTATCCTTCTCTTGTGAATAACTCGTGGGGTTTTACGTGAATTACAATATAAAGGTCGCCCCTTGGACCTCCTCTTAAGCCTGGCTCTCCTTCCCCCCTTAAGGTAAGCATTTGTCCTTCGTCTATCCCTGCTGGTATAGTAACTTTAATTTTTCTCCTCTTTCTAATTCTACCTGTGCCACCGCATTTGTTACAAGGATTAGTAATAATTTTCCCTTCACCATGGCACTTAGGACAAGTTCTTATATTTACAATTCTTCCAAAAGGAGTATTCTGTGCAGTCCTCACTTCACCAGTTCCATGACATACAGGACAAGTCTCGGGTTTACTACCCGGCTTAGCCCCTGTTCCCTTACACGTATCACACTCTTCAAATCGTTCAACCTCTATTTCTTTTTCTGCCCCAAAAGCAGCTTCTTCAAAAGTTAAAGTAAGGTCATATCTTATGTCATTACCCTTTTGAGGGCCTGTTTCTGCTCTTCTCCTGCCAGTACCAAAGAAATCATTAAAAATATCGCCAAATATATCGCCAAACCCTCCAAAGCCTCCAAAATCAAAACCGCCCTCTCCAAAACCTCCTTGACCAAACCCACCTTGGCCAAAACCGCCTTGTTCAAAGGCTGCGTCTCCAAATTGGTCATATTGGGCTCTTTTTTGAGGGTTGGAGAGAATTTCGTAAGCTTCGTTTATTTCTTTAAATTTTTGCTCTGCTTCTTTATCTCCTGGGTTCAAGTCAGGATGATATTTCTTAGCAAGCCGCCTATAAGCCTTTTTTATTTCTTCTTCTGTGGCATTTCTATCTACTCCTAATATTTCATATAAATCTTTTTTAGCCACTTTCTCACCTGCCTTTCATTACGCAAATTAGAACCAGGTAAAACCTGGTTCTATATTATTTATTATCATCATCCTCCACTTTATAGTTGGCTTCATAGACATTATCCTGTGTTGTACCTTGTCCAGCACTACCTGTATTTGTAGCTCCTCCCGCTTGTCCTCCTGCTTGTTGGTATATTCTTGTAGAAACTTTGTAGAAAGCTTGGGAAAGTTTCTCAGAAGCATTTTTAATCGCTTCTATATCGCTTCCTTCAAGAGCTTTTCTCACATTTTCTATTTCTCTATTTATTTCGTCTTTTTCAGCTTGCGTTACCTTATCCCCAAGGTCTTTCATTGTTTTTTCAGCTTGATAAATGAGAGAATCTGCTTTATTCCTTATTTCGATTTCTTCTTTCTTCTTCCTATCTTGTTCTTCATACTGCTTAGCCTCATTAATCATCCTCTGTATCTCTTCTTCTGACAAATTAGTTGTAGAAGTAATAGTTATATCCTGAGATTTGCCAGTACCTAAGTCTTTTGCAGAAACATGTACAATTCCATTGGCATCTATGTCAAAAGTAACTTCAATTTGAGGTACTCCTCTTGGAGCTGGTGGAATCCCTGACAAAATAAACCTTCCAAGAGTTTTGTTGTCTTTTGCCATAGGCCTTTCGCCTTGTAACACGTGTATTTCAACAGAAGTCTGATTATCCGCCGCAGTAGTAAATATCTGGCTCTTTTTTGTAGGTATTGTAGTATTTCTCTCTATAATCTTAGTAAATACTCCACCTAATGTCTCTATACCCAAGGACAAAGGTGTTACGTCCAGTAAGAGAATATCTTTCACTTCTCCGGCCAATACTGCCGCTTGTATAGCTGCACCTATAGCCACTGCCTCATCTGGGTTAATTCCCTTGTGAGGTTCTTTACCCATTATTCTCTTTACTGTCTCCTGCACTAAAGGCACTCTGGTAGAACCACCAATGAGAATAACTTTATCAATATCAGAAGGTTTTAAACCTGCGTCGCTTAATGCTTGGTTAACAGGACCCACAGTTGATTCTACAAGGTCTGAGATTAGCTCTTCAAATTTTGCTCTTGTAAGATTTACATCTATATGTTTTGGACCTGTAGCATCAGCAGTAATAAATGGCAAATTTATATTAGTAACCGTTGCAGAAGAAAGCTCTATCTTTGCCTTTTCTGCAGCGTCTTTTAATCTCTGCAATGCCATCCTGTCATTTCTTAGGTCAATTCCATATTCTTTTTTGAAATTGTCAGCAAGCCAGTCTATTATCCTTTGGTCAAAGTCATCTCCGCCTAAGTGGTTGTTACCACTTGTAGCCAAAACTTCAAATACTCCATCTCCTATTTCCAAAATCGAGACATCAAAGGTTCCACCACCTAAGTCATAAACCATTATCTTTTGATTTCCTTCTTTGTCAAGTCCATATGCCAAAGCAGCAGCTGTCGGCTCATTTATTATTCTCAAAACCTCAAGACCTGCAATCCTACCTGCGTCTTTTGTAGCCTGTCTTTGGCTGTCATTGAAATAAGCAGGAACGGTAATTACCGCCTGTGTAACTTTTTCACCAAGGTATGCTTCTGCATCAGCCTTGAGCTTTTGCAAAATCATTGCAGAAATCTCTTGAGGTGTATATTCTTTATCGTCAATTTTTACTTTGTAATCAGTTCCCATGTGTCTTTTTATAGACATTATAGTCCTGTCAGGATTTACAATTGCCTGCCTTTTTGCAACTTGCCCTACTAACCTTTCTCCTTCTTTAGTAAAAGCGACGACTGAAGGCGTAGTACGAGCTCCTTCTGCGTTAGGTATTACTACAGGTTGGCCTCCTTCCATAACAGCAACACAAGAAAATGTAGTTCCTAAGTCAATTCCTATAACTTTTCCCATATTTTTCAACCTCCTTTTTATTTTGCTACTTTAACCAAACTTGGTCTTATTACTTTATCTTTTAGATAATACCCTTTTTGGAAAACTTCAATAATTTCATTTGGTTGCTTTCCTTCTACCTCTTCCTGCATTACAGCATGGTGCTTATAGGGGTCAAAAATCTGTCCCTCTGCTTCAATTTCTTTCACACCAAATTTATCCAATATCTTTTTAAACTGCCTGTAAATTAATTCTATCCCTTCTTTTAGAGAATTATAATCTCCACTGCTTGCCAAAGCCCTTTCAAAATTATCTATAATAGGCAAAAGTTCTAAAATTACTGTTTCTTTCCCGTATTCTACCATTTCTGATTTTTCTTTTTCTGTTCTCTTTCTGTAATTTTCAAATTCTGCTTTCAATCTTTGTGCAATATCTAAATATTCTTGAGCTTCAACTTCTTTTTGCTGAAGTTTTTGCTTTAATTCTTCTATTTCATCAACCGTTTGTTGCTGAGGCTCTTGCTGTACTTGTTCATCTTCAGGAGGCCCTTCCATTTGTTCATTTGCTTCTAAACTATTTACGCGATTTTCCTCCTCTTTGTTAATTTCTTTTTCCATCTCTTCCACTTATATCACCTCATTATATTTCATCATTGTATATACTCGACAAAAGATTTGAAAGCTCTTTTGTCATCACATTGATTTCACTAATCAACTTCTTATAATCCATTCTTGTAGGTCCTATAATTCCTATTGTACCCACCACACGACCGTTAATCTTATAAGTGGTTTTTATTACACTTAAATCCTTCATTTCCTCAAACTTGTTTTCGCTTCCTATTCTCACATCTATAAAATCTACTTCAGGCTCTAAAACTTCGTTCAATAACAACTTGTTTTCCAAAAGATTGAAAAAATTTTTTGCTTTGCTTAAATCCTTGTATTCAGGAAAATCTAAAATGTGGGAAGTCCCATCCGCATAAATATCTGTTTCCTGTAACTGTTTCAAGCTCATAAGTATAGTGTTTATCAATTCGTCGGCTATAAAAGCCATCTCCCCCAGCATCTGCCTTAAATCCTGTTCTAAAAACTCAAAAATATCTTTTTCGCTTTTTCCGGAAATTTTATCATTTAACAAATTATTTAAAAATTCAAAGACATTTCTATCTACATTTTGACACAAATTTAGGAGGTGATTTTTTACAATTCCTGTATCCGTCACTACTAAAAAGATTATTTTATTAGAAGCCACAGGTATAAGTTGAATTCTCTTTATTCTATCAGGGTTCAACCTTGGCATTTTAGCAACTGTAGTGTGGTGAGTGATATTAGCCAAAATTTTTGCGTATTTTTTTACAATCTCATCAAATTCCGCTATTATCTCCTCGCGAGTATTATAGCTAATTGGCGAGTCATTGTTTATATAACTTCGAAGAATGCTGTCTACATAAAATCTATATCCCTTATCTGAAGGTATCCTTCCTGCAGAAGTATGAGGTTGCTCGAGATATCCCATTTCTTCTAAATCTGCCATTTCATTTCTTATAGTAGCAGAACTTAGTCCTATATTGTACTTCTTAGCTATTGTTCTCGACCCTATTGGCTCTGCCGTCATAATATAATCAGTAATAACAGCATATAGTATTTTTTTCTTCCTATCATCTAACGGCATTTTCACCACCCCATGTATTATTAGCACTCAACTTGATTGAGTGCTAATTCACGTTTCTAAAATACCACTCTTATAATTTTTTGTCAATACTTATTTAGGGCAGAAATTCTTCAAAAATGACGTTAGAGACATCAATTCCCCTCTCAGTAAGTTTTACACACTCATTATCAACCTCAATTAGACCTTCATTTAAGTATTTTTGTATTATTTTTTTGTAAATTTCAAACAAACTAACACCGAATCTTTTCTTAAAATCCTCATCACACACTCCTTTTGTCATTCTCATTCCCAAAAACATAAACTCAGCCATTCTATCTTCTTTTGTCAACTTTATTTTTTCTTTAACTGCAATTTTTCTTTCTAAAATGCCCGTAATATAGTCTTTTATATTTTCAATATTACTATATCTTACATCCTTTATATAAGAATGGGCTCCTGCTCCAAAACCTAAGTAATTTTTGCATTGCCAGTATAAAATATTGTGGCGACATTCAAATGTGGGCAATGCAAAATTAGATATTTCGTAATGGTGATAACCTTTTTCTTTTAAAAACTCTATACCCCAATGATACATTTTAAGCTCTTCTTCCTCATCAACTATAGACAACCTACCCTTTTCATAAAGTTTGTAAAAGAAAGTATTAGGTTCTAAAATTAAACTATACGTAGAAATATGAGTCGGCTGTAATTTTACTACTTCTTTTAGAGTTTCTTGCCACTCTTTAAATGTTTGAGTAGGAAGAGCGTACATCAGGTCAATATTTATATTGTCAAAGAACTTTTTCACTAACTCATAATTTCTAAAAAATTCTTCTATTGTATGAATTCTACCTATATATTTTAATAGTCTATTTTGAAAAGCTTGAAGTCCAACGCTTACCCGGTTTATCCCGCTCCCTTTATAAATTTTTAATTTTTCTTCAGTTATAAGGCCAGGATTCATTTCAATAGTAATTTCACAACCATCAAGTATTTTATAATTTTTAAATACAGACTTCAATATTTCATCTATATAAGAAGGAGGCAAAATGTTAGGGGTACCTCCTCCTATATAAACTGAAACTACATTATAATTTTTTGTAGAATTTGATTCTATTTCCATAAGTAGTGCCCGAATATAGTCCTCAAAAAGATAATCATAGCCTGCATAAGAATTAAAATCACAATAATAGCATTTTCTTTTACAAAAAGGAATATGAATGTATATACCTATCTCCCTCATTTTTCATCATCTAACTTCAATATTGACATAAAAGCCTCTTGAGGTATTTCAACACTTCCCACCTGTCGCATGCGCTTTTTACCTTCTTTTTGCTTCTCCAAAAGTTTTTTCTTACGAGTTACGTCTCCTCCATAACACTTGGCAAGAACGTTTTTTCTCAATGCTTTTACAGTCTCTCTTGCAATAATCTTAGAGCCTATTGCAGCCTGGATTGGAATCTCAAAAAGATGCCTTGGAATATTTTCTTTTAACTTTTCTACAATTTTTCTCGCTTTTTCATAGGCTTTATCTTTATGAACTATCATGGATAAAGCATCTACCAATTCGCCATTTATTAAAATATCAAGCTTTACCAAATTAGATTCTTTATACCCTTTAAGCTCATAGTCGAAAGAGGCATAACCCCTTGTTCGCGATTTTAAAGCATCAAAAAAGTCGTATATTATCTCATTTAAAGGCATTTCATATTTTAAAAGTACGCGAGTTTGTTCTAAATATTCCATTCCTAAATATGTTCCCCGTCTATCCTGGCAAAGCTCCATAACTGCCCCTACATATTCAGTAGGCACCATAATAGTAGCTTCCACAATTGGCTCTTCAATATGATCTATTTGCGTAAGAGGCGGCATTTTCGTAGGATTGTCCAAATCCAATACTTCTCCATTAGTTTTGTAAACTTTGTAAATTACACTTGGTGCAGTAGTGACAAGATTTAAGTTGTACTCTCTTTCCAACCTTTCTTGAACTATTTCCATGTGTAAAAGCCCTAAAAATCCACATCTGAACCCAAAACCCAGGGCGGCAGAAGTATCCGGTTCAAAAACTAAAGAAGCGTCATTCAACTGAAGTTTTTCTAAAGCCTCTTTTAAATTTTCATAATCTTGTCCATCTGCAGGATAAATGCCACAAAAGACCATTGGCACTACTTCTTTATAACCAGGAAGTGGAGAATCGGCTGGATTATCTGCATCTGTTATTGTATCTCCTACACGAGTATCTTTTACATTTTTTATGCTGGCAGCTATGTAGCCAACTTCACCTGCTTTAAGCTCTTCTACTGGATAAAGATTAGGTCTAAACATTCCCACTTCTGTAACTTCAAAAACTTTGCCAGTAGAAAACATTTTTATTCTCATTCCTGGTTTAACAATTCCATCTACTACCCTTACAAAACTTATAGCTCCCTTGTAATTATCATAAAAAGAGTCAAAAATCAGCGCTTTTAAAGGCTTGTTTTCATCTCCTTTTGGAGGCGGAATTCTACTCACAATGGCTTCTAAAACTTCTTCTATTCCTATACCTTCTTTAGCAGATGTAAGTAACGCATCTTCTGCATCAATCCCAATCACATCTTCAATTTCTTTTTTTACAAGCTCAGGATGTGCTGAAGGAAGGTCTATCTTATTTATTACAGGCACTATCTCTAAATCATGTTCTAAAGCCATATACACATTAGCAAGGGTTTGTGCCTCAATCCCTTGTGTAGCGTCTACTACAAGGAGGGCCCCTTCACAAGCTGCAATACTTCGGGATACCTCGTAAGTAAAATCCACATGTCCAGGGGTATCGATAAGATTAAGCTCATATTCATTTCCATTTTTAGCTTTATAAATCATTCTTACAGGCTTTAACTTTATAGTAATTCCTCTTTCCCTTTCCAATTCTAAATTATCCAAAATTTGCTTATCTGTTTCCCTTTCAGAAAGAAAACCTGTTTTCTCAATAAGTCTATCTGCAAGAGTAGATTTGCCATGGTCTATATGAGCAATAATGCAAAAATTTCTAATATACTGCATCCTTTCTGACATTGTGTACCTCCTCAAAAATTAAAGACTTAACCCTTATTTCCAAAATTTTCGGCCCAATCCTCCTATGTCAATAACTGACTCTTTACCAAAAATTTTAACGATCACCTTTTCGCTATTTGAATATACACCAAATATATTTACTTTCCTCACCCCTGTAGTAATTTCATTAAAGGAAGAATCAGCTATTACAAGCCCTACTACCATAATAACAATGTACAATAAAAGAGCAAAGATTACAAGTCTCTTTCTTCGAATTTGTTTTTTTCTCTCTTTTGTCCTTGTAAGCCTCATCTTTTATCTTCCTTTCAAGGTATCGTAAATCTGTTGTATTTCTTCAATCATTTTATTGCAGCTATATTTTTTTGCATTTTCTTTTCCTTTTAAGCTTATATTTTTTCTCAATTTTTCATCTTTCAAAAGTTTTTCTATAGCTTTTGCCAACCCTTCAGGACTTTCTTTTTCTACTAAAATTCCTTCAATCCCATCTTTTAGAATTTCTGGAATACCCCCCACCTTTGTAGCTATGACAGGAACTCCTTCACTTAAAGCTTCAATTACAGAAATTCCAAATCCTTCTTCATGTGAGGGAAGCACAAATACATCAAGATTTCTCAAGAAAGAAGGAATGTCATTTCTATACCCCAGTAAAAAGAATCTGCCCTTTAAATTTAAACTATCAATCATTTTTTGTAATTCTTCTCTAAAAGGACCATCTCCTGCTACAAAAAAATAGGCATTTACATTTTTTAAAATTGAAGCTGCTTTTATTAAATCTTGGACACCTTTAGCAGGTATAAGCCTTGCTACACTTCCTACAATAAAGGAATCTTCTGACAAATTGAATTCTTCTTTTAAATTAAGAGTTGTTTCCTCGTAGAAAGAGGTATCAATACAATTGTACACCACTTTTATTTTATTCTCTTTTACTTTTTGATTTAAAACCAAATCATCTTTTAACGCTTGTGAGACGGCAATAAACTGATGAGTTTTTTCATCCAAAACTTTTGTAAAACTTAACAGAAGTTTCTTTTTGTAAAAACTCATATTATTGTAATTTGCAAAGTTGTGGATTGTCACTACTGTTTTTACAGGCTTAGCAAAACATGCGATTCTTCCTACCAATGAAGCTTTTGCCCCATGCATGTGAACAATATCTGGCTTAAACTCATTTACTAACTTTTGTATATACCTAATTGCACTGTAATCTTTTTTCAAACTAATTCCGTCCCCAATATCAATGTTATATACTTTAATCCCTAATTTTTTAAGATATTCTTGAGTTTTTTCGTCAAAAGAGCATAAAATAGCAATTTCATATTTGTCTTTGTCTAACAATCTAGCCAGAGACAATAAATGTCTTTTCATTCCTCCTTCTGATTTCCTAACAATTTGCAATACTTTCATTTTCATCATAAAACCACCTTTTTAAGACATTTCATCAATAACAAAATGTATTAACATAGGTCCTACAAACACCATCATTGTTGCTGCCGATACAATTCCTGAATCATTAAAAATTAGAGCAAGAACACTTCCTATAATTGTCGCAACAAAACATATTCGAATGTAGGTATGTTTTTTGAAAATTTCCCTCAACACTCCAACAGGCTTGAAGAAAAGAATTAGCAAAACAACTATAAGTGTCAACAATACTCTCGACCATATAGAATATTTTATGAGCTTATAATTCATTAAAAGCTTTCTTTCAAAAATTTGTAATAAAGATTTTATACCGTGACTTTTTACTAAAGCAAAAGTTTGTCCTATGTGAGTTTGTTGTGAAACTGGCCTTAAAGAATCCAAGTAAAACAAGCCCAAAAGCATTAAAACTATCCCTATCCCAATATACAATAGATTTCTTATGCTAATTTTTTTATCAGATAAAAGTAACAATGCCACAGCAAAAGCTCCAAAGGCTGTTATCGATCCTCCAACATTTGTACCTATACCTGGAGCTGCAATAAAGTAGAATACCAGTGCATATATTATTGTAGTTATAGCTAAAAGCAGCTTTTTATTTGAAAAAAACTCAAAAGCCAATGTAGTAAAACATAAGACGGCTCCAATCAATACCCCCATATACTCGTTTCCTATGCCATAAAAACGGGCACCTCCGATGATGTCATAGCTTAAAAAAGAATTTTTTAGCAAATATTGCCCTGTCACAAGGTCAATTAGCAAAACAAGGGAAGTAATTAAACCTATTATAGCATAGAAATAATAACCATAAGGGTTAATTTCATGAATCGCTATAATCGCCACTGCCGTCAAAAATAATATTCCCACAATGCTATTTGATAGACTGGTATAATTAAACAAAGGCAATAGCAAAAAAGTCAAAGGAATAGTAGAAACGAAAAACAATAATGGTTTTAAATAGACCGCATACTTTTTCAAAACCAGCAAAACTAATAAAGTAAAAATTAAAATTATTATCTCTAAAACCACATAAGTCTTTAAAAAAATAGGCCTATAAGTGTAATTAAAAACTAGTTTATGACTTTCGGCTAATAATTTGTCTACATTTCCTTTATAACCAGAATTATAAAGAGGATGTCCCGTCAAAAAAGTTGGTATAGGAATGTCAAAATACTGTAAAATTGTTGGCATTAAATCTGTATTTGTGACAATCCCCTCTCTTTTTGTTGTCTCTGAAGTAACATAGCCTTTAGTAAAACCTGGGCCAAAAAGTATTATGGGAGTTAAGTAACTTTTTTCCCCCATATCTTTAGATGGAGGAAGTGGAGTTAAGACAATATATAAGGTGTTTGTACCACCTTCTTTTATGATTTTACCAATAAATTCATCTGCTTCGTATAAAGCCCTTTTTTTGTTTCTCTCATTAATTTTATCCATCGCATAATTATGGTAATCATTCGCTCTTATCGTATCTCCTAACTGAAAAATCGTTAAGTCAGGTTTTCCTTTCATCTGTGTATACTTTTGATAAAGCAAATCATAATCTGTCATAATGCCAAAAGGGCTTAAAGGGTCTCTTTTTAAAATATTATCACTCACATCACCAAAATCTACAATTCCTTTTTCATCCATTACTATAAGAGGCGCATATCTTCTTTGTTCTACATCAGTATCTTCATTGCCAAACACAGCAACAGTTTTTCCATTTTGTTTTAAAAGAGTACCTAATAAGCCAGGTACTACAATGTGATTTCGAGTCAGGTTATTTCTCTCTATTTGCGCAAAATCTAAATTTACTATATTAAATACTTGTGGCTTAATACCTGTATTTCTCTTAAAAATTATAGAAGCTTGTTCTCCATTTACTATTTCAGAAGCGTTAAAATTAAGGGAAGCTTTTTCAGAACCTACAGCTCTTGTTCCACAACCAATTGTCATATACACATTTTCAGGGGTCCTGCTTCCATCAGAATTTACCGTCATCAGTCCATATGTACCATTTTCCATGAGGTATTTTATATTAGGAAGGTCATTTGCAACATAGTCATTCAAATTAACTCTATCTACAATAAATATAACTATTTTTCTATCTTTTATACTATTTACTTGTCCGTAAGAAACAGTGCTAAAGAGGATTAAAAAAGCTAAAACCAATCCCATTATTCTTGCTGTAAATTTCATAAAAAGCCTCCTAAATCTTTGGATAATTACAGTAATTTATTTTAACCCTTTTTTAAATTAATATCAACATCTATCGCTATAAAATAAAAAGCAGTTTTCACTGCCCAAAATCTTGATATTGCTTTATTACTTCACTAATGGCTTTAGCTAGATATTTTGTAGTTGCAATCGCCTCCTCTAAAGTATTATAGTTACTTCCTAATTCTATCAGTATCGATTTTTCAAGAAGATGCTGATTATATTCACTGTAGGGCTTTACCTGTACTCCTAAAGATAAGCCAGGATATAGCTCATTTAATTTATCACTTATTTTCTTAGCAAATTCGTAATTTTTTCTCCAATCTTCTTTCATTTCTGGTGTCCTTCTAGAGCCTATTATGAAAGAAACTTTTGCTACTTTTTCTCCATTTATATCCATCACATATCTTTTTCTAAAATCTTGGTTTGGCAAATTGCTCAAAACAGGAATAGTTTCTACCCCTGGTTTCATAACAGCACCATAGCCATCTCTATGCAAGTCAATCGCTGCTTTAATAGAAGGATACTCTTTTAAAATTTTACTGACCGTTGCAAAAGAGTTTACATAGGATTTGTCATAGTTGTAATCATGGATAGTTTTATCGTGCAATACAGAAATTCCTTCTTTTTTAAAATATTCCGCAAGATAATCCCCTACTTTTGCGACAGTATAATTTAAATCATCTGTCCTATCATAGCCATACGTTGCTATGTATTTGTTTTTCTCTGTAGCAGCATAAGCTTCCATAGTATGAGTATGATATATCAAAAGATAGGGTTTATTATTATCTATATTTTTTAAAGCTGGTTTTTCTTCTTCTCCTTGTGTCTGAGACGTGTTTTTGTCACTTCGTGCATTAGTATCAAGTGAATTCCCATTGTCATTAGAAGAGGGATTTGTTTGGACATTGTTATGTATATCACTGGCACTTACTTTTTTTAAATCTACCTGTGCTAAAATTGGAAGCTGAAATTTCAATATATTAATGGGGTCCTTAATTTTAGCATTTAGCAAAGAAGAAAAGGTTAAATCTTTTCCTATATACCCTTGAGAAGAAAAAGCTACTTCTATTATCGGCAGGCTATAATTTATTGAAGTTACAAATAAACTCTCTAATTTATCATACTCCTCTGAAAAAGAATCACCAATTACCTGTTTATATTCACCCTTATAAGGTTGGGTCATCCAATTATAAAGAAAGACGTTTATCAATAACAAAATCAGAAACATTATTCTTCGTATCTTTGAAAAGCTATAATATCTATACAAAAGAAGCACCTCTCTTTAGTTTTTATATTTTATAAATATTCCATCAAGAGGTGCTTTATTACTTTATGTTTAATGAAGCAATTGATTCATTTCCCTTTCTGTAAGCCCAGGTTGCAGTGCAAGATTTATCCCTCTGGAAATAATTGAAGCTATATTTTTTACCAATAAATCTATTTCTTTAGGAGTGACTACAAGATTATGTACATAAGGTGTTAAAACTTCTTGAATGAGACTATATTTCTCTTGTTGACTCATATTCTTAAGTACTTCATAAAAAGGGCTTTCTTCTTTGGTCTGTTTTAGTAACTCTTCTGTTAAATATTCAATGGTGTCGTTAGCAATTGTGACCGCATCTACTACTGTAGGAACTCCTATGGCTATTACAGGTATTCCTAGGCTTTGCTCAGTAATGGAAAGCCTTCTATTACCTATTCCAGACCCTGGGCTTATACCTGTATTTGAAATTTGAATAGTAGTAGATAATCTCTCTAATCTTCTCGAAGCCAAAGCGTCAATTGTAATTATTAAGTCAGGTTTTATTCTGTCAACTACACCTTTTAAAATTTCAGCCGTTTCTATTCCGGTAATCCCTAAAACTCCGGGAGAAATTGCGCTGACAGACCGAATTTCATCACCAAATTGTTGAGGTGCGTATTCCTTTAAATGCCTTGTCACTACAATATTTGAAACTACGCGAGGTCCCAGCGCATCAGGAGTTACATTCCAATTGCCCAACCCTACTACTAAAACTTGTGTATTTTCCGTCAAATTAGCTATTTCTTTAATTATATCTGCTAAAACTTTCGCAACTTCTTCTTCTAAATCTAAATCCCTTTCAATGAGGCCGGGGGCTTCAATAGTTATATAGTCCCCCACTGGCTTCCCCATTGCTTTTTCTCCTTCTTCATTTAAAATTTTGACCTTTGTCACCTTTATACCCTCTAAGTGTTTCTCATCCACCCTTACTCCTGGAATCTCTCTCCCTTTGTATAATTCTCTCGCTTCTACTGCCAGGTCTGTCCTTATACTGTACATTTACATCACCTCAACTCTGTCGGTACAAAAGCATCAACCAGTCCTATCACAAAAGCTGCAATTAATGAACCAACTATTGTTGCATGAATGGTAGGAACAATAAACTGAGAAACGTATATGACTATCGCCGCAACAATAAATCCTACAAAACCACGGCTTCTTGGTGAAATATCTTTTCCCAATATTAATTCTACAATATAACCTAACAAAGCTATTACCACCGCCGAAATAAGAGCTCCCCAAAAACCTGCAACGCTAAAGCCAGGTACAAGATATCCCACCACCAATAGCACAATAGCTGATACAATAAAACGTATAATGGTTTGTAGCATCAAATCACCTCCTCTAATTATGATAAACAAATTGACAAATTTTATACCTCTGTGATAAAGTAGAAATGTATTAATCCTTGAAAAACTATTTCTTTCGTGGTAAAATTAAATTCGATTGAGGAGGTGAAGCTTTTGGCAAACACAAAATCTGCAAAAAAGAGAATATCTGTTATCGCAAAAAGAACTTTGCGTAATAAAATGATAAAATCAAGAGTCAAAACATTTATTTCTAACTTTAATAAAAGTTTAGCAACAGGAGATATAGAAGCAATAAAAGAAAAATTAAGACTTGCCGTCAAAGAATTGGACAAAGCTGCTACAAAAGGAGTTCTTCACAAAAACACAGTGGCAAGAAAAAAATCCAGACTTTACGCAAAATTTAACGCGCTTTTAAAATCAGCAGCAAGTAATGAATAAAGCGTACCTTAAAAGTACGCTTTTTATCGTTTGCACAATTTTTTTACAAGGTCCTCCAATGCCAAACTGCTATCCGCCCCTGATTTCAAGGCAATATCACACTTTAAACACTCTTTATATGCCTTTTCTAAATCCTCTTTTTTAAAAAGTTTACTCTGTCTTGTTAGTTCTTCTACTACAAAATATGGTACTCCTAAAGAAGATGCAATAGTCTTTTTATCAACAAATTTACCTTCAAAGCTTTTTATCTTAGCTATTAACCTCATTTGTCTTATAATCATTGACAATATAATAAGAGGTACTTCTCCTTTTTCTAAAAGGGCGTATAAAACTTTATAAGCCTCTTTTTCTCTTTTTCTTCCTATAGCACTGACAAGATTAAAAATGTTTTGTTGCAGGTTTATAGTAAGGACTTCTCTTATTTTTTCCATTTCTATTTCTTCACTGTCAGAATAGGAAACTAATTTATGTATTTCATTTACAATTGCGTATAAATCCGTTCCAACGCTCTTCACAATATATTCCACATCAGATTTTTTTACTTTTTTGCCACTCTTTTTTAAAAAATAGCCGGCGTAATTTACTGCCTCTTCAAAAGAAAGTCTTTGAAAATAAACTATTTTACCTATTTTTTCTATAAACTTATAAAGCTTTTTCCTTAAATCTATTTTTTCTCCTCCTATAATTACTAGTACAATGCTGCTTTGAGGAGAAGTAACTTTTTCTTCTAGATAGTTCGTAAGTCTTTTTAACTCTTTATCCCCTAGCTTAGAAAGCTGTTCCTCTTCATTTTTTACTACTACTAATTTGTAATCACAAAATAAAGGTAATGTCTCACAATTTTCGATAATAGCTTCCATACATTCTTCTGGACTATCTTTTTCAATAACCACATAGTTCATATCCATAGTCTCAGGCATTAATATTTTTGCTTTTATCCTTTTTAAAGCATCTAACAATAAAAACCTCTCTTCTCCATAAAAAAGATATACATTGTCAATCTTATCTTTTTTTAAACTCTCCACTAACTCTTTATAATTCATTATTTCACTCCTTGAGAAAAGTAGTTATATAAGCCCTTTCTCCATTTGTTTTTACGATAATTGCTCCATTTTTATCCGTCCTATATACCTTCGTCTTCTCTTGAAGATATTTTAGCACTCTCTCATCAGGTAGTCCATAACTGTTTTTACCTACTTGGACAATACATACTTTCGGATTGGCTTTCTTAATGAATTCTTGTGTAGAAGAAGTATTTGACCCGTGGTGAGCCACCTTTAAAATATCAGTCTTTATGTCTAAATTTTTTAAAATCTCTTCCGCCGGCTTTTCTATATCACCTGTAAATAAAAATTCCATATCTTTATACTTCATTTTAAAAACAAGGCCATTGTTATTTATGGGATTTTCTTCTATTAAATTTTGAGGGTCAGGGTGCAAAACATATATTTCAACACCATCTACTTTGACTTTATCACCCTTTTTTAAAAACACAATAGGAATGTTTTTTGATTTTGCAATTTCCATCAATCCTTTGAAATTACCATCAGTAACTTTTTGCATCCCTATAAAGATTTTGTCAACTGTCATTTGCTGCAAAATACTAAGTATCCCGCCTACATGGTCGATATCAGTATGAGATATAAATACTCCATCAAGCTTCATAACCCCTTTGTAATACAAAAATGGAAGTACTAGATCTTCTCCAACATCAAAAGAAGAAGTCGCAAATAAGGGTCTGCCTCCCCCATCTATTAAAAAAGTTTTGCCGTGGGGTGTTTTCACAAAAGTACCATCCCCTTGTCCTACATCCAGGAAAGTCACTTCTAAATCTCTAGGCAATAAATAATTATAAGAGAAGAGAGCTATAATAAAAGTCAAGGCAATTGCAATAGAAACCTTTTTAATTTTTTTATCAAAACTGCTAAGTAGGACTGTTAAAATTCCATAATACAAAACAATCACATACAAAGGCGGAACAATAGTATTTATACTGGCATAAGGCAAACTGTCAAATAATTTCGTTATGTACAAAATAGTTTCTACAACAGGTATGTTTATATAATTTATAAAATAGGACAATGGGGGTAAAATCAGTCCTATCATCGCCGATAAAAATCCCAACACAACTGCTACATCTGCTAATGGCACTATTACAATATTGGACAAAAGCGAAATTATGGATATATAATGAAAATAATACATAGTAAAGGGTATTGTTCCAATTTGAGCAGAAAGAGTTAATGCGACCAAATCTCGTATTTTGGGGGTTAGAGTTGATAATTTTTCTCGTATCGGCCTATAAAAATACAAAATGGCTAAAGTAGCAACAAATGAAAGTTGAAAACCTACATCCCACAACATTAAAGGATTAAATATTAATATCATAAAAGCAGCAAAAGACAGAGAATTTATAGAATTATGTTTTTTGCCATAATTAGTACCAATTACAGCGATAGAAGCCATAAGAGCTGCCCTTATAACTGGCGGATTTGCTCCTGTTAAAATTGCGTAAGAGGTCAATGCAGTTAGAAGAATAGGGATTTTGTATCTTCTAATGTTAAGGATACTTAACAAATAAAGTATAAAACCCGTAATAATTGCCACATGTAATCCTGATACGGAAATAATATGTGAAATTCCGGTTGACCTAAATTGTTTCAAAGTCTCATCGTCAAGAAAATTATCTCCTAAAAAAATCGATATAACAAACTTAGCATCTTTTTCTGGCATTGAATTTATATAATTAACTTCTATTTTTTGCTTTGCAGCATATACAACCCTTTCAATAAAATTTAAATTACCTTTGCCTATAATATCAACGGCATACCCCTCTACTCTCATGACTGCATAAATTCCTTTTTTCTTTAAAAAGAGCTTGTAGTCAAAACCTCCTGGATTTGTAGCTTTTTGGGGAATTGAAATTATCCCTCTTATACTTACAATATCTCCTTCAGAAGGATATTTACCACTATATTGAGTAACCAATACTTTAGGCAAATTAGTCGGTTTAACTATGTATTTAGCATATCCCTCATATTCTTTTATCTCATACACCTTGCCATTTATAGTTATAAATTTATCTTCAAACTTTAGATAAGGATTGGGAGAATTAAGAACATTACCACTTAAAATTGCACCTACAAAAATAAAAAAAATTAAGAGAAGTAAACTGACATTTTTATTTTTCAAATACCACCACAAGGAAATAGCTACTGAAATTGCTAATAAAATCAAAAAAGCAAAAGAATGAAAAACATATCTTCCAATTATTATTCCTAACGAAAGAGCTACAGTAAGATATAAAAATGGAAATTCCATTTTATATCACATAAACTTCAAAATCTTTTGCAATTTCTGTATTCTCAAAGACCTTAATTGCTTCATCGTAATAATCCTTGATAGAAATAAGCGGTGACAAATGGGTTAAAACTAATCTTTGACACTCAGCTTTCTTAGCAATTTCAGCCGCTTGTGTAGCAGTCAAATGAGGTCCTTGCATTCCTGTCAAGAAATTTCCATCACATAGGAATAAATCAGCTTTATTTGCAAAAGATATTAAATCCTCATTATAAGTGGTATCACCACTATATACAAAGGTTTTCTCACCCTTTTTCATCTTCACAGCATAAGTCTCTACAGGATGCGTCATCTTTTTAAAAGAAATATCTATACCTTCTAAATTTAATATAGTTTCTTCATTTACAATGTGTAAATTAAAAACATCTTTAAACTTAAAATCTTCAAAAACATTTTCTGGTGTTTGTGGACAATATACCTTTACAGGTTCAGTTATCATGCCTCTTGACTTCATAATATCAAGAGCATATCTTAAAACCATCATATCTGCCACATGGTCAGAGTGCAAATGAGACAAAACTATGTATTTTAATTTATTCAAGTCGTAATACCTTTGGTATCTGCTTATTACTCCACTGCCACAATCAAGTAAAATATGAGTATTTTCCTCTTCTACTAAATATCCGGAAGTAGCCCCATAAGGTCCAGGAAAAGGTCCATGATATCCTAAAACTGTGACTTTCATCATAAATTTTCGCCTGGTTACCTAAACTGTACAAAACTGTACAGTTCAGATAGCTGGGGTACTTGTAGTCCGCCCTTCAGACTTTCCCAGCCCCAGCAGGCGGTATTTGGGAAAGTCATAGCCCCTGCCCCAAGAAGCAGGAACTTGCGCCCTTAAGGGCCTCCCCACTTACCCTGAATTAATAATTCCCTCAGGGCAGAGAAGTCTCTTTTTACCTTCTCAGGGGAGAGTGGAGTTACCACCGCTACCTTGAGAACTCGCCAGAAATTATAGGCACTAAAACTTGTTCCATCCAGAGGTCCTAGCACCCTTCCTGGCTCACTCTCAAGGCTTTGTAAAAATTCTATTGCTTTCTTTATCTCTCTTAAATGTTTTTCCTTTAAATATATGTTTCTGACTGTTTTCTTTACATGCTCTTTTAATTCTTCTAATTCATCTACAGTCAATGTATTGAGAAACTTTATATAATTATCTGGTATCTTTTCTTGCAGTCCCAACCCTCTTCTTGCTATTACATAGGCCGCTGCTATATCTTTCGTTATCATATACTGCGGTGCATATTTTAACATCCCTATTATTGAGGTGTAATAAGGATTGACTTCTATTACTTCTATCCCTTCTCTTTTTGCTAGTGTTTTTATTTTTGAAAGAAGTGATTTATAGCT
>NZ_FQUR01000013.1 GCF_900129115.1 Thermoanaerobacter uzonensis DSM 18761
TCTTACCTTCCAATGCCTCAAATGGTTTTACTACTTTAATATACGTTATATGGTTTTGTAATTTTATATTCTGGCGGCAAAGACCTCATCTCAAAGGGTGTACCTGCTGATGCTGCAAAATATTTAATCCGTACTACACAGAAAAATTTTATTCTTTTAGTTTCCTGTGATATATATCCGCTATTTCTTTCAGGTTCTCCTCCAATGAAGGTTCAACTTCCCAATCTTCGTGAGTAAAATACCATCCATATCTAACCCATCTCTCTCCTTTCGGTGGCAGTTTATTCTCTATTGCCATTTTCCTTATTTCCTCCAATTCCTCTTTTATTGCTTCCAATTGGTCTATTTCTCCGTACCCAGGTATCCCTTGCTTTCTATTCTCAAGTTCTTTATTTACTTTTGGCAACACTGCATCTATCTCTTCTATTAAATCTGAAATTTCATATCTTATTTTTCTCTTTAAAACCATTATATTCCCCTCATCTATTTCAGTATTTTAGGATCTGGTATGAATATCTGAGGAGCTCCACCAGGTTTACCCCAATGAGGTGCAACTGTTCCCTTTAATACTTTTGTACCTTTAGGAATTATCCATTGCTGTATATTCTCTGGTTTATTACCTGGCGGTAAAGCTAATTGATTTATAGGATCTTTTAAAAGTTCTATTGTTAACCACTTTCCTCTTGGATTAGAATTACCATCATAATATATATAAACTACTACGTCTTTATTTAATTCTATCACTTCTGCGCCTGGATTAAATGCTTCTATTATATCACGCCTATCTTTTTGACTGTTTATTCCATTCTCTTTTAAAAAACTTGTTACGTCCTTCAACTCTTTAAATGTTGTTTTTTCAGTAGTTTGTGTCGTTACTTCTTTTACTGCTGTTAATGTAGTTTTTCCCGGACAAAGGGGACAGTTCTCTTTGTCCGTTTATTCAATTTTCTTTACACTAGCTAAAATATGCCATATTTCATTTTTGTTCTTATTATAAAATTGTTTGTCGACTTGGGCATGAGCTTCCAAACGCCAGCCAGACTCAAATCTTGGTGGGTTATCTTTGTCATAATAAAGAACTACTGTTTTTACTTTGTTTTCAACTATTCCAGAGTATACTTCCCCTCTTTTCACATTTCCAACCACGAGTTGACTTTTTTGAAAACCCTGTTTTCCCCACTCATTCTCTCGGCTTTTATCTACAGGCACACCTCCTACAATCCCAACTATTGTTATCTTATTTTCTTTATCCCCCTCTTTGTACAATTCTACTCCCCAATCTGGAGAAGCTTCCTTTTCTGAAGTTGCTTCCCATGCGGGTAATTTTTCTACAACCCATCCCTTTGGGTATTTAAAACTAAATGAGCCTTCCGTATCTCCAGCTTTTTTCATGTAATCATACTCTAGATAATTATCATAATTATATGAATAATTTTCAGGAATTGTACCTATCTTCTCCGAGCAAGCCACAAAAAGAAAGAAAATCAATAAGGATAATGAAATAAAATATAATTTTCTCTTCATTTTTCTTCCTCCTAGATTATTTTTTTATTTATTCTAACTCGAGAAACAAACTATACGGTAAAATCGGGTCATCCATGTATGTGATTATATTTTCTATGTTAAAAAAATGAAGTTCTCTACTGGCAATTTTTAGTGTTTATATTCTTCTTCATTCCATCTTCACCTGCTCTTTACATTTCCTTCTTCTAACTATATAATAGACAATAACCAACATAATTTCAAGCCGATTTGAATCGGCATGAGGTGTTAAAAAATGGATGGTTTCTACTATGATTTAGAAGCATTTGGTGAAGAACTTAAAAATATCCGCAAATCTCTGGGGCTTTCCCAAAGCGATGTTGCTGAACAAACTTTCATCAGCAGGGATACACTTAGAAAAATTGAAAACGGGAAAGTCATACCCAAACAGGAAACTTTAGATATTTTGTCCCATCTCTATAAGAAAGATTTAAATGAGTTGCTCCTAAAACACAGATTAAAAGACTTTTCTACTTTCCTTGACATAAAATGCTCTCTCGAAAAGAAACTTGAAAGCGGAGATTTTGAAAGTTTGAGAGATGATATTGATAGGTTAAAGAAATTGCTTGAAAAAGGTGATATGAGCCTATATTACTCTAAGTTATTAAATCAATTTTTACTAACTGCTGAGTCTGTCTTTGAAAAAACAATCAATGAAAATTATGAAAAAGCTATGGAAAAGCTTCAAAAAGCGATGGAATTTACTATTCCCAACTTTTCTCTTTCTAATTACACTGATTTCGTCTACAGCGATATGGAAATTAGAATTTTAATGAATATGGCTTTGATTATCAAAAAAACAGAAGGTGTACAAAAAAGCCTTGAAATGCTTTTGTTCTGTTTGGAAAATTTATCGCCAGAGGAATGGGAAACAAAAATAAAAATATATTACAATATATCCTATAACTATCATATCCTTTCTCTTGCTGAAGAATCTTTACATTATGCAAATCTCGGAATAGAAACCTGTGTAAAAAACAACACCTTAAGTGGTCTGGGACTTCTGTATTTTAGAAAAGCAATTGCAGAGTACAATCTCGGCAGAGAAGAATACAAAGACTCTTTATCTAAATCCATACATTTCCTCGAAATAACTGGTCAGGAGAAACTTATAAAGACGATTATGGAATCCTGCAGGAAGTTTTATAATTTAGAAATTTCTAAGGAAAACCATATGCTTGTAATAAAAAGTCATGAATAAAATGAAATTTTTCTCTATCATTTTTACATCTGACATTTAAATTTTCAATTATTCTATCTCACCCATTGAATCGATGAGATAGTGTCTTCTATTAAAAGACAACGCAAAAAGCTCTCCATTTTCTGGAGAACTCTTGTTTTCGAACAAAAGGAACCGTCCCCAGCGTCTGGGCATGACATTGCTACATGATCCCATACTCCATAATTACACTTCATATGTTTACAGCAGTATGGAGATTATCAGTACTATGCCGTAATCCGACTTCCTGCTAACCTTCCGATATCCCTTGTATTTTACACTTGTTTATCGTACTCTTTCTGGGGGTTGCAAGACCTCCTGAGTTCCCTATGCGTTAATATTGTATAATATGTCAAGGCCTATGACCCCGAGAAAGCATTGCTATTCCGTTGCTGGCTAGGCTTTACCGGGCAGGATTTCCACCTGTTCTAACGCATGAGCTTCTCTAAGCGCACGGAACCGTCCCTCTTGTCCTTTTTGGCTCTCTCTGATGTACGATAATTCACTTTAAACTTTCATTAGACTTTTTAAAAATACCTGTTTTTATAGAAATTTATATTTTTTAGCAATTTTGTAACTGCATAGCTTATCAAATAATAAGGCAGTATTACAAGTATAACTCCTCCTAATATAGTGTAAATAATTACTATAAACCATTCTACAATCGGATAAATCACAAACACTTTGCCCAATGCTTGAAAAGACGAATTACCATATTTAAAAATACATCCTATGAATCCAATAGTCCATATAGATAAATCTAATCCAACAGCATACGGTAAAAGAAGAAGCTTAAGCAGCCATACTAAATTGTCGGCTTTAATTATATCAACTACAGCAATAAAAGGTTTAGAATCCATTAAATAATTTCCTATAGAAAATTGTCCCCTTCTTCCAGCGACTTCGATAAGCCCAAAAGATATTAATCCCCATAGCAAACCTATTAAAAATATTATTTTCTTATACTTCAACCTTCATCTCTCCCTTCTTTAAAAAGATTAGGGCCTTTCAGAGCCTCAAAAGCCTTAAAAATTCATGGGTTCCGCTATATATTTTCAACTGAATTTCGCTGTTTTTGGTCGTCAAATTTTTATATAGAGGATTAGACTTCAAAACAAAACGAAGGAAACTTTTTGAAAATCAAAACTCAGCAATTATCACTTGCAGATATTTATGATAATGTCAAATCCTTCTTTAAAAACCTCTGCTGATTTCTCAAGGTTCAGCTATACATCACTCATGGATTGTCATTTCAGAGCCTTCTTTCCTTACTTTTCCTTGAGACCCCCTTAGGTAAGAACGATAACTTTCCTCCCATATACCCGCCACTTTTAATGCTCGGTGCTAAAGCAGTGTTGGATTTCGTTTTGATGTGCAAACTCGTTCACTCCAAGTCAACCTCATATGTATCCTCTCTGTTGGTCCTCTTTTTTTCCGCTACTAAATATTTTTGTACTGTAGGTTTACATTTTAGCATACACAGACAAAGGGGACGGTTCCTCCTGTCCGAAAAAACCAGACAAAAGGAACCGTCCCCTTTGTCTGATATTTATCTCGACGTTTGTATATTTTTTAAGGTCTTCAATTC
Source organism: Thermoanaerobacter uzonensis DSM 18761 (assembly GCF_900129115.1). Classification (NCBI taxonomy): domain Bacteria; kingdom Bacillati; phylum Bacillota; class Clostridia; order Thermoanaerobacterales; family Thermoanaerobacteraceae; genus Thermoanaerobacter; species Thermoanaerobacter uzonensis. Next base: position 4,350 of record NZ_FQUR01000013.1, read on the forward strand.
ATATGCTGTCTGTACCACTTGTATTTGGAAAAATGATATCCTTACCTCCACCAAAACCACTGCTTCTGGGTATGTCATATGTCCCCACTACCTTATTTTCCTGGCCTATTAGCTCTATCCCTTTCGCTGTCCTGTGCAAAAGCCCCATCATTTCACGGTCTTTTAAAGCAAAAACATAGAGTTCCGGAGGCTCAGTAGGCTTTACTATTTGAATGCCTAAAAATAAAATATTTTCATAACTCCCTAAAATTTCTATGTTAACCGGTATGGCTGATTTTACTCCATCTGAAATATATTTCTGATACTCTATCATTTCACTCACTGGTTTGAGTTCCATACTATCAATATTCACTTCAGCAGGCACCGTAAGAGTAGGTATGAAGAAGCTTTTCTCAATAGAAGTTGTATTATCTGGTAAAGGTGGTAATGCCGGTGATAATTCTAGATCTTCTGGAATTTTTACTTCCTTCCATTCCACCCCTTTTGTATCAAGGTCATACTTTAATATAAAAAGTTTTGAATAAATTTTTCCCTCACCCGGTATAAAACAGGAATACAGGGTAAGCACTTCACTTCCATTTTTAATAATTCCTGCTATAGTACCTGTTTCTTCTGTACTGTATTCTTTCCCATCCTCTCCTTTAAAAAAGTATGGAGGAATGACCATTTCCATCTCCTTATTTTTATTATTCTCATTGAAGATCAGACTGTACTTGCCATTCCTTTTGCTGACTAGTTTTACACCTTTCCCCCAGATCGTTTTCTCTTGCACAGGGACTTCTACTTTTTCGACATTCCCTTGATAATCTTGAGAGACTTGTACATATGATGGAACAACTAAATAGTCTTTTCCATCCCATGAAATGGGGGATTTTTTGTAAATTTTACTTGGTATATCTTTCTTTGGAATGGTATACAGAATTTTTGATTCATCTTTTATTTTCTTATGTTCAAGGTCCCAATAATAAAGCTTTGCTTTTACTCCATCATCATTCTCCTCAAGAATTGCAAAAGGAGCCTCATTCAATTTTACTTTCTCTTTTCTCTCTTCAGTGGAACAGCCACAGTTCATTATAAAAGTTAATACAAAGATTATAAATACAGACAAAACTCGTTTAAATTTTTGCTTTTTTTCTTTCATTCTTTCAACTCCTTGTCTTTTAAAATCTAAGTTTGTTTTGAATAATTCAAAACTTTTTTAGAAACGGGTCTTTCTTTCACTGTCTACTTTATTAGAGAAAGCCCGTCTTTAATTTATACATTTAATAACTTATTCCCAAAGCACGTAATATTCCCATGTCGTATTTTTCCCATACGGATATTTCAAACGATCATTAGTATGGGCGCTAAATAGCCTTTCAACTGTATCGTTTTTTACAATCATCATTACATGCGAATCTGAGATCACAATAACACCACCTGCTGCTGCACTTTCCCACGTTGATATCTTCCAATATCCTTTTTGATTAAGCATATAATTCTTTAAACCAGGAACATATGTCCATGCCCAATTATTACTGCTATCTTTTAATCTCTCCCATTTACCCGGATCAATAGGTATGCCACCGGCATTTAGCGCTTGAGAAACATAATCTGCACAATCATTATGACAGAAGCAGTCATAGTATGGCCATTTAGCATTATTCCATTTAGTAATATCCTGTAGTGCAATATTATGGGGACAATAAGTGGTTGCATTTGAAGTCCAGGTATTCGCATAATCTCTTGCTTTGAGACTATCATAATAAGGATATAAAGCTGCTACTGTAAAAGTTCCTTCTTCAATTAATTTACTCTCCATTTCTTTATATCCTGCATTTTCATATTCTGCAGGGGATTTTGGAATTAATTCTTCTGCCGGTACAAACGTATTCATCTGTTCTGCATATAACTTTATCGCATTTTCTTCAATATTATTTCCTCTAAGTTCTGCCTCAAATTTTAATATCATATACGATTCATCAGAAACTCCAATATATCCTTTAAGTTCCGCGTATTTATCATCTAATATCTTCACTCCCCTCTGTGCTTTTTCCTTTGTAAGTTCGCCACTATTAGCACCCAGTACTTTATTGATTTTAAACTCTTTTTGAAGTTGATCATCATAATCAGACATATTAACCTTTTTTAACATTCCTTTAATGTATGGTAATTCACTAACTTTCTGTGCTTTCAATACTTTAGTAACACATACTTTAGCAATTCCTTCAATTTTATCTCCAGACTTTTTAAAATCAACAATTTCAACATCTACATTATTTACGTGATAATAATAGGACTAATTATTTACAATCCATTGCTTAAGAAAATTTGCTATTTCCCCCTGATATTTGAAGTCATTTTCTCCTGCCTTAACAACATTACTTTTAATCCCAACACTGTAGATAATAAAAGCTACCACTAAAAGCCACACAATACGTCTTAGCAAAATTTGTCTTACCGTTGACATATTATTTTACTCTCCTTTAAATTTTTAATACATGGTTTTCTTTGCCTATATTATTTCGTTTTAACAAAGTTATCTTCCTCTCCTATATTTTTTTCATATCACCTCACTCTCTCGTATAATATGATTGTAATCCACATTAAAAATTTAATAATAAACACACAAATTAAATCCTTAAAAACCATTTTTACCCTGGTAAAACAATCTCATAATTAAATTTCTCATTTTTATTTAAATGGTCCTTTGTCTCTGATAAACTTAAAAGAGGTAATTTGAACTCACCTTTTTCTCGATATTAGTAAAATATTTAACAAACAAAATTATTTTTAATTATTTAAAATCCAATCTCATACAGATTATCTATCTATTCCAATGGAATTACAGGAGTGTAGTTCTATTGCATCTTCCTCTTTATTCCCATTAGATAATCTATTTTCTTCATATCCACACACCAATATTTTGTAATAAATCAATCGTGTTTTAAAAATGCATTTTCTAAGATTTTCATATCACTACCTTCACAAAAATAAATTTTTCTTATATAACAGCATCACCTCCCAGGAATTACAGAATGCCATCTTATTAAATCTTCTTCTCCTAATGGTGTAATTGTACCTGTGCTCAAACACAATAAAGATATTGACATAACAAACACTAGAAAAATAGGCATTAATTTCTTTTTCATTTCCTCTCCCCTTTACATATCTTTTCCTTAACTATATAATATATGGTAAAGTAAATAATTTCAACCCGATTTGAATCGGGGTGTGGTGCTAAAAAATGGATGGATTCTATTACGATTTAGAAGCATTTGGAGGAGATAGTTAAAAATATTCGCAAATCTCTGGGACTTTCCCAAAGTGACGTTTCTAAATATGGTTTTATTAACAGAGATACTTTAAGAAAAATTGAAAATGGTAAAGTGTTCCCTAAACAGTAAACTTCAGATCTTTTGAACTGCTCACGGTGTTTGATTATGCACCTAAAAACATTTTTAGCTTGTCTTCTACGTTTGTTATACCGCTAATTCAGATAAAAGGGAGGGTTCCCTTTGTCCGAATTTAAATTGTTCAGATGAGAGGAACCGTCACGGCGTTTGTTTTAATACCTACTTCTTCATAATCTAACAAAATTAAGAACTCTTTTGTGTTGAATATTAATAATCATCCAATTTTGTTGATAAACTTTTTAAGTCCTCCGTAATCATTTTCAAAGCAAAAGGAACCGGTCCTATATTCATATAGGCAATATTACCTATTTCCCTCCAGTTGCTTTGTGTTTCTATAAATCTCCTAAGATAACCATCGCCAACATTAAACCAGCTCTTATAAAAAATCTCGATAACTAGTCTTATATTTAAAAAGGCCTTCCCCTCTTTTTCATATTGAACAAGTTTTTTATCAATCTCCTCAAATTCTTTCACACTATCATTCCAGCTTCTAATTATGCTTTCTGCAGAAACATCATTAGCTTTTAAGTCTCCATAATGTATTATATCTGGGTATTCCATCCAATCTTTTGAAAGTGTCGCAAATATATAGGAAAGTTGGTATTTAACAAGAGCCAATGAATAAAAATTATTTTTTTCTAATTTTTTTGCAGTGTCATAATTTCCTATTTTCGTTTTTATACTGTTTGCAATTCCTGGCTCATCATTATTTTTGTGAATATTACAACCTGGCAGTATTAATATTAAAATAAAAAAAATGCTTATAAGAGAAAAATATCTCTTATATGAGTCCGGAAAATTCTTCACCATAAATTTCATCCCCCGTTACTGTTTTTTATTGACCAATTTTAAAATCTCCTACAAGCCATATATTTATATCCCCTTCTTTTATCCATGATATACTCATAGCCCTTATCTCATCAGACTTTTGTGCGTTAAGTTCTTTTGCATATTGAGTAAGAGGTATATGCTTGATATTTTCTTGCTTATGAAACCGCTGCATCAATTGTAATACCTATAAAAGGTATAGGAATTGAAAATGTTCCAACAGCTCTTGTATGTGGGTTTACACCTTAGCACACAGATAAAGGGGACAGTTCCTCCACTCTGAAAAAATCAGACAAAAGGAACCGTCCCCTTTGTCTGACTGCCTTTGTCTATAATAGCATAGAAATTAGAATTTTAATGAACATAGCCTTTATATTAGAAAAACAAGAAACTGTAGAAAAATCCATAGAAATTCTCTTTTTTTGTCTGTCCCAATTAGAGCCGGAAGATATAAAGGAGAAGATAAAGCTTTATTATAACCTTTCATATTCTTATCATTTGCTTTCAAACCATGAAAAAGCACTGTATTATGCTGATTTGGGCATAAAAACCTGCATAGAAGCTGGAATTTTAGATGGCTTGAGCCTTTTATACTTCAGAAAAGGAATTGCAGAATATCACCTTAAAAGAGAAAATTATAAAGATTCTCTTATAAAGGCAATGCATTTGTTTGAAATATTTGGGCAGGAAAAATTGAAAACAATGGCTATAGAAAATTGTAAGAAATTTTATAATATAGATATATCTATAGAGAGTTCTTGCTGATATTACACGTGGTTCTTTTTGTTCGAATTTTAAGAATGAACCAATTTGAAAAGCTTTCTGGTGAAAAGGGATTTTTTAAATTAATTACCGAAAATTTGGACTTTAACATAAATAATCCAAATAAAGTGGACGGTTCTCACCGTCTGAATTCAAGAAAACCGTCCCCACTGTTTGACATTTTAGTTTTCATTATCTTTTCGTTTTAATAATTCTTTAATTTCCTGCAGTTCTTTTTTTATTTCAATTGTATTACTCCAAGACTTGTATACGGACACTAGAAGAAAAACTAATATAGAAATAGACAATACTATTAAGTCGATCCCAGTCAATAAAATCCCTCCTAACCCATGGAAAATTAATATTTTATACAAAAATTTTTTGCATATACTACAGTAAATTTTAACATCGTTAGTTCCTTAAATAAATATTTATATTTACTTATAAACTTAATTCCGGATGCATAGATAATTATTAACTTTTCTCGGTTTCCAATAACGTAACTCTATTATTTTTAATTAAACACCTCAAATAAGTAAGTAAAGAATTTAGACATAGATTTTTTCTCCTTTAAAAATTCAATTATATGTTTGCTTTTTAGGCAAAACTCCTATTCTGTGTCTTTATTGAATAATATTGTAGAAGTTTAATTACAAAGTCTTCTAACCTTATCATTAAATATAGTAGTTTTACAGGTGCCCACAATTATTTTCTGTAAATCGGAAGAATTTTTGTAACTTTCTTGTTTTCATTTTACCATAAACAATCTATAATTTAAAGAGAATATGCTATTTCTACTGTTTAGTTAATATATTGTTACAGAATATGGCACATCAGAATTTATTTTTGTGTCGTAATATCTGTTTAGAGCATCATAAAACTTAAATTCCGCTGAAACATAACCTGTACAGACATACGTTCCGCTTCCGGATATGGGCGCTAAATACATCTCTACAGCTGTTGGATTTGTGCTTGAATCTGGACCATCATAAAAAGATATAACAGGATCTGTTGGTACAATATACTAAGATACTCCTGTAGAAGTATGATCTTCTGTTATTCTTGCAACCGCTGTATTAATTGTAATACCTATAAAAGGTATAGGAATCGAAAAACTTCCAATAAGTTTGGAATGTGGATTTACATCTTGAATCCATAATCCTTCACCACCATTTCTAGGAGGACTACCCCATATTTTTATATGTGATACTGATACCCAACTTTCTGTATAGAGGTTTTGTCTTACTCTAATCTGATATGGTTGCGAAGGGTTATTTCTCGACACAGATGATGGTCCATAAACCTGTATGTGTATACCATTAGCAGTTCTATCTACAAGTTTTCCTATACCTAATATAGAAACATTTTCAGGATTTTCAGGATGACTTGAGTTACTGTATCTATTTATTTTATCTCTTATCAGATCTAATGAAGGTATATCTTTACCTGCTAAAAAATTGTACACCCTGATAGAGTTCCCGTTATTATAATCTATGCTCCCTGCTATTCTATCCAGATTTTTGTCTATGGCTATTGCCACATCCATATCTCCCTCTTTTGTATGGGCTATTCCAATTCCAGTGTAATCTTTAAATTCGCCAGATGACAATTTCTGGGGTCTTAAATTGTTAAATTTCAGCAGTATACTATCTGTAGATGTTATTAAAACCGCTTTTCCCGATAAGCTCCCATTCTTTATATCGCTTTCTATTATCTTTACCGTTATATCTTCTATTTTATTGCCATCTATTGAATATGAATACCCAGTCATATTATATTTTTCTTTGTGGTAACTTTGAGCTAGGACCAATCTGGGGAATATTAAGCATATTACAAGTAAAGAAATCAATAAATAATTTGTTTTCTTCATATCCACACACCTCACCTTAATATTTTGTAATAAATCAGTCGTGTTTTAAAAATTCATTTTCCTAAGATTCTCTTATCACCACTTCCACAATAATTTATGAACTTGTCTTATAACAACATCACCTCCCAGATATTACAAAATACTATCTTGTTAAATCTTCTTACCCTAATGGCGCAATTATACCTACATTAAAATATAATAAGGGATATTGAAGTAACAGATGTTAGGAAGATAAGCATTAATTCCTTTTTTGTTTACACCGCCACTTTACATATCTTTTCCTTAACTATATAATATATGGTAAATTAAATAATTTCAACCCGATTTGAATCGGGATGGGGTGTTAAACCATGAAAAAGCACTGTGCTATGCTGATTTGGGCGTAAAAACCTGCATAGAGGCTGGAATTTTAGATGGCTTGAGCCTTTTATACTTCAGAAAAGGAATTGCAAAATATCACCTTAAAAGAGAAATTTACAAAGATTCTCTTATAAAAGCAATGCATTTATTTGAAATATTTAGGCAGGAAAAATTAAAAGAAATGGTTATAAAAAATTGAATCAGCATAGAGTGTTAAAAAATAGATATGTAACACAAAGCAAGAATCAAAAATAATTTTTAGACTTTTTAGTCAATTCAAAGGATAAAAATATCACTACAGCATCTCTTTAAGCTTTTCTATATCTCTAATTATTATTTTCTGCCTGTCAAGATGTATTATCCCCTCTTTGTCCATTTGACTTAAAATTCTTGTGACGTTTTCTCTCGATGTGCCGACTATGTTGGCAAGGTCTTGCCTATTGAGATTTAAATCTAATAAAATTCCTTCTTTTGCGTTTATTCCTCTCTCTTTTGCAAAAGTGAGAAGTACAGAAGCCGTTCTGCCAATGGAATCTCTTAAAGCAAGATTTTCTATTATGACAGCTACATTTTTTAGCCTTTTTGCCATAAGTTTAATAATGCTTAAGGCTATTTCGCTATTTTTTAGTATCAAGTTTTCTATGTCTTGATTTTTAAGCATAATCACTTCGGAGTCCTCTATAGCCTCTGCCGTTGCAGGATATTCTCCACCGACAAAAAGAATAGACTCAGCAAATACGTCTCCTTTTTCCATTATTTTAATAATGTACTCTTTTCCAATAGAAGATGTTTTTGATATTTTAACTTTACCAGATTTTACAAAATACATAGCTTCTCCCTTTTCCCCCTCCATGAAAATAATAGACCCTTTTTTAAAAAAGTTGATAGTTGAAATTCTATGTATCTCTTCAAGGGATTTGTCCTCCAGCTCATTAAAATAAGGAACTTTTTTAAGGTAATCAAAATCAGCCATAATGACTTTCATCCCTTCTTAGAAGTAAAGTAAAGATTATTCCGTTCTATATTTATCAAGACTTGCAAATTTTGTATACTGTGCGAGCCATAAAAGTTCCACTGTCCCTGTGGGCCCATTTCTGTGTTTTGCAATTATAACTTCTGCTATGTTTTTCTTTTCAGAATCTTTATGATAGTAATCATCTCTGTACAAAAACATTACTATGTCAGCGTCCTGCTCTATTGCTCCAGATTCCCTCAAATCGCTTAAAATAGGTCTGTGATCTGACCTGGACTCAGGTGCGCGTGAAAGCTGGGATAAGGTAATTACTGGGACGTTTAATTCTCTAGCCAGGCTTTTTAATGACCTCGATATTTCTGAAATTTCTTGTTGCCGGTTTTCTGCCTTTCCTCTCCCTTGCATAAGTTGCAGATAATCTATCATCACCAGACCTAATCCTTTTTCCAGTTTGAGGCGCCTGCACTTCGCTCTTATGTCCATTACTCCAATCCCGGGAGTGTCGTCAATGTAAATAGGAGCTTTAGAAAGAGGAGTCATCGCAGCCGCCAATTTCATCCAGTCGTCTTCATCAAGATTTCCTGTCCTAAGCTTTTGGCTATCTATATTGGCAGTAGAACAGATAAGCCTGTTTACCAGTTGCTCTTTTGACATCTCCAGGCTAAATATGGCAACAGGAAGGCCTGTCAAAAGAGCTGCATTTTGAGCGATATTTAAAGCAAAAGAAGTTTTTCCCATTGAAGGCCTTGCTGCGACTAAAATAAAGTCAGAGGGCTGAAAGCCAGCAGTTTTTAAGTCAAGGTCAGGAAAGCCAGAGGGAATTCCCGTAAGCTGTCCTTTGTTTTTGTAAAGTTCCTCTATTTTATAAAATGTATTCATCAACACATCTTTTATAGGTGAAAAATTAGTAGTGTTTCTCCCTTGAGCTATATCAAATATTTTTTGTTCTGCTATGTCAAGAACAGTTTCTACGTCATCCCCTTGATAACTTAACTCCATAATCTCTGAAGAGGCCTCAATGAGCCTTCTCAATGTGGCTTTTTCTTTTATAAGTTTTGCGTAGTAAGATACATTAGCAGTGGTGATGACATTGGAAGACAGGCTTGCTATATAATCAATTCCGCCAACAGCCTCTAACATATTGCGCTTTCTAAGTTCATCAACTACTGTCACAAGGTCAACGGGGATGTCTTTTTCAAACATCTCTATCATTACATCGAATAATTTTTTGTGGGATTCTTTATAAAAGTCGTCGGCTTTTATTATTTCAGAAACGTCTATTATAGCATCCCTAGATAAAAGCATTGACCCTAAGACGGATTGTTCAGCTTCTATGTTTTGGGGAGGGATTTTGCTCCACTCCATCCTTATTCCCCCTTGCTTTAATTACTCTGCCACAACATCTACCTTCACTTTTGCTGTAACTCCTTGATAAAGTTTTATGTCTACATAATAGGTACCTGTAGTCTTTACAGTCTCGTCAAAAGATATTTTCTTTTTATCAATGTCAAAGCCTTTCTCCTTTAAAGCCTCTTCTACATCTTTCGAAGTTACAGAACCAAAGAGTTTGCCATTTTCTCCTGCTTTTACTTTTAAAACCAGGCTAATATTTGAAAGGTCTTGAGCTAATTTTTTTGCTTCTTCTAATTCTTGCTGTCTCTTTTTCTCTTCTGCCTTTTTCTTTTCATTAAGCACTTTTATGTTGGACTCTGTAGCCTCTATGGCAAGTCCTCTTGGAAGGAGATAATTTCTCCCATATCCATCGCTGACATTTATGATTTCTCCTGCTTTTCCCACATTTTTAACATCTTTTACTAATATGACTTTCATCTGTCTTCACCTTCCTCTTCAAAATATTCTTTAATAGCATTTTTTAAGTCTTGCAGTACTTCATCTATAGGCTTTTTGACCTGAGCTCCTGCAACAGTTAAGTGTCCTCCTCCACCAAGCTTTTCAAGGATAACTTGAACATTTATGTCTCCAAGAGAGCGTCCGCTAATGGCTACATCTTCTTCTCTTTTTAAAATAACGAAAGAAGCTTGTACTCCCTTTATTGTAAGGAGCTCATCAGCAGCCTGGGCTATGATGAGATTGTTGGCATTTGGAGGGCTAACTGCTATTGCAATGCCGTTATCCAGTATCTCGGCATTTTTCACTATTGAAGCTTTTATTATGTAAGAATCTAAGTCATTTTGGAAAAGCTGCTTAACAGAGGTTGTATCTGCACCTTTTCTTCTCAAAAAGGAGGCTGCTTCAAAAGTCCTGGAACCTGTTCTGAAAGTGAAATTTTTTGTATCCACTGATATTCCTGCCATTAAAGCCTCAGCTTCTATAGGTTTTATGTCAATCTTGTCTACTATATATTGCAGAATTTCTGTAACTAATTCGCTAGCAGAAGAAGCATAAGGCTCTAAATAGACAAGCAAGGCTTTGTCAATAAACTCTTTCCCTCTTCTATGGTGGTCTATAACAACTATTCTGTCTATAATATCTACAATTTCGGGATAAGTAAGATAACTGGGTCTATGGGTATCAACAACTATTAAAAGGCTGTTTTGGTCCACCATGTTTTTAACTTCACTGCTTTTTATAAATAAATCTTCATAGCCTTTTGTATTTTGTATTTTCTTTACCAATTCATCTATTGCTACATTAGATTTATCTAATATTATATAGGCTTTTTTGCCTAAAGACATGCTGGCTCTATACATGCCAATTGCAGCACCTAATGAATCAAAGTCCATAAAGTTGTGACCCATTATGAAAATGGTAGAGGATTCTTTTATGAGCTCTTTTATAGCGTGGGCAATTACTCTCGCCTTTACTTTTGTCCTCTTTTCAACAGCTTGTGTTCTTCCTCCATAAAACGAAGTTTTATCTCCTCTTTTTATTACTGCTTGGTCTCCTCCTCGCCCTAATGCTAAGTCTAAGGCGCTAGAGGCATATTCATTTAAGGCTAAAAAGTCATTGGCATCTGCTCCAATTCCTATGCTTAAAGTTAAAGGGATTTTTATCTCTTCTCCAATTTCTCTCACTTTATCCAATATTTCAAATTTATTTTCTTCTAAGCTTTTTAATCCTTCCTCTTTAAATACGACAAAGTATTTATCATCATCATATTTTTTCATAAAAGCTTTTATTGAGGAAGCCCATTCTGAAAGTTTTTTTTCTATTTCTGAAGAAATCACCGCTTTTTTAATATCTTCTATTGCCATCATCGCTTCTTCGTAGTTGTCAATTATTATATGCCCTACCACCGGTCTATCGAAAGCTAAAGATTTCTTAAGCTGAATGTATTCAGTGTTATCAAGGAATAAAAGAGTACAGCTTAGGTCCTTCCCTTTTTTTCTTTTTGCTTGAGAATCTACTTTTAACACGGAATAGTTCCGGCCATTGAACTCTATTTGGTTTTTTTTGTCATCTATTTTGTTTCCAGCATATTTTTTTATCAATTTCTTTATCTCTTCATCTTCATTAAAGACCTGAGAATAGCTTAAGTTATACCACAGGATTTCTCCGTTATCATTTAAAATAACGGCGGGAATTGGCATTTTTGCTAAAACACTTTTTGATGCCTTGTCAACATTGAAAAATATATTTTCTATATATTTATCCAATTCTAATCGCTTTTTCTTTACGCCATAGTATTCACTTAAAAGCACATAAAGAAAGATGATTAATGAAACAGAAGCAATTATCTCATTGTAGTAAAACATTAAAGCTATTAATAGAGCTGATAGCAAAATATTTATCACATTGACAGAAGAAATTATTTTATAAAATTTCTTATCCACAAAAACACCTCTCGTTTTCTAACTCATGTATTTTCTTAAATCCATGCTGGTATCCACAATGCCTATCACGGTAAGTAGCCAAGAGGTAAGAGGAAAAAGAAATAAAAATACAAGGATTATGTTAGCAACCAATGATTTCATCTTTAATCTATGGATTAAATAATATTTTACTACCGCCAAACCTCCTAACGTAAAACCTAGAGAAAGTAATACTATTATATTAGTAGTTATTGCTTCAGGTTGCTTTATAAAATATTGATATAGCAGCGCTCCAATAAAAATCCACCCTGTGATATAAGGCATTTTCCATTCTGCAAAAGGAGGAAGTGCATCTACGTAAACTCTTTGAGTTTTTAAGACTTTGTATATAATTACATAATTGATTAAAATGACAGCCACAACTGTAATTATTATAGATGCAGGTAAAGTCACCTTTAGCATTTCTTCAATCATTAATAAATTGCTTTTTATGGCCGAAAAGTTTGAATGACCCTGATAAATAGATAATACCTCTTTTGTGCTCATATTAATTGCCTTAAAAAACTGATCAAGCACATTTATTTTGAAGGCCGCTTTTATTAAATACAATACTATAACTATCCCAAAGATCGACACAATAGAAGTATCAATAAGTATCTCACTAGCTTTCCGTTTTTTCGATATTAAATAACCCATAACAAGTCCTTGAAAGGCAAAAAATAAACTTATAAAAGCTGTACCTATGTCTGTAAAAATTACATTTACAATAAATACAGCAAAAGATGATGCAATAGCATAAGATTCAGAACTTCTTATACAAGTTATAGCAATGGGAACTGGTATCAAAAAAAATAGCACAAGTAGGGGGGGAATATACACTCCTATTAATGTCATTACTACAGCCATTGCCGTCATCATTGCCGCATTGGTAAGTTTTCGTAAATCCATTAAATCACTCCCGTTTTCTACCCTTTATGTATCTTTGTAGCTCAGAAAAATTATATTCTCCTTCAAAGTTTTTATCAATAATTTGAAGTTTGAGTTTTTTTTGAAGCGCTTCATCTATTTCTTCAAAGTCATAACCTAATTTCTCTCCTAATAAGTAGGTAAAAATTAAAATATCACAAAGATTGTCTATTAATATTTCTCCATCTTCATCTTCGTTAAAAGCTTTAAAGAGAGAATATACTTTTCCTAAAAGGTTTATTTTTAAATTTTCAATGCTCATAATATTTTTGGCAATCTCAAGATTATTTTTCATACTTTTATTCCACCTTTATTTTTGACAGCTTTTTTAAATAGTAAACTAAAAGAGGGCATCGCCCTCTTATTATTATATCATTATTCTACTGTATATGGTAGTAGTGCAATCTGTCTTGCTCTTTTAATAGCTTTTGTAAGTTGCCTTTGATGCCTTGCACAGTTTCCTGTAATTCTTCTCGGCAGGATTTTTCCTCTTTCTGTGATGTATTTGCGGAGTCTTGCTACATCTTTGTAATCAATTTTGTCTATATTATCTGTGCAAAAAGCACAAACGCGCTTTTTCGCTTTTCTGCCCCTTTTTTTAGCAGCTGCGTTATCTTTCGCTGTTGTATTAGCTGTTGTCATCCTTCAACCTCCTTTTTAAAAAGGTAAATCATCTTCACTCTCTATAGGTGTAAAACCCTCAAATTCTTCCGGTATATCTTCAAATACACTGTCAAAGTCTTCATCGAAATCTTTATTTTCTTCAGCATTGCCACTGCTGCCAAAACCAGATTTCGGCTCTAAAAATCTCACGTCATCTGCTACTACTTCAGTAACCCAATGCCGATTGCCGCTATTATCATCCCATGTTCGGGTTTGAATGCTTCCAGTTACCGCTATTAACCTGCCTTTTTTTAAATTGTTAGCGCAAATTTCTGCCAGTTTTCTCCAAGTTACGATGGGTATAAAATCTGTAGGCCTTTCTCCGTTTTGACTGACATAATTCCTGTTAACCGCTAATGTAAATGTAGTAACAGGAACCATGTTAGCACTATACCTCATCACAGGGTCTTTTGTAAGACGGCCTATTAAAATAACTTTATTTAACATTTTTAACCCACCTTTTTATATTAATAAACGATCATTCGTCAGTTCTTATTATTAAATATCTCAAAACGCCATCTGTGATCTTATAAACTCTCTCCAATTCCTGAGAAACCCTTGAGTCGCTGTTAAAGTTCATCAGTACATAATATCCCTCAGGCTTTTTGTCAATGGGATAGGCTAATTTTCTCTTACCCCATTCATCAAAATTGGTTATTTCTCCACCATTTTCAATGATGAGGTTTTTAAATCTTTCTATTAAGCCTTTTCTTTCCTCTTCGCTTAAATCTGGAGAGAGAATGTACATTGTCTCATATGACCTCATCTTTTCACCTCCTTTTGGACTAAACGGCCCTGAAAAGGGCAAGGCGGCAATCCATATCCATATTTTATCATTGTCCCGAGGGATTTTCAACTGTTTTTAAAATTTTTTTGATGCCCTTTTCAAATTTAGCTCGCGGCATCAAAACCATTCTTCCGCATTTTAAGCATTTTATGCGAATATCCATGCCTACTCTTAAAATTTCCCATTCGTCAGAACCACAAGGATGCTTTTTTTTCATCTTTACAATATCTCCTACATGGAGTTCTTTTGGCAAAGCAATCACCTCGATTAATTCTTATTTGTCAAGATAATATTAGTGCGGGGATAAGGAAAAGAAATATTTTTTTCATCAAACATTTTTTTCACTCTGTATCTTATATCCCTTTCTACTGCCCATTTTTGCATAGGCTGTGTTTTCGCATATAGCGTTATTAAAAGTTTTGAATCTTGCATATCTGTTATCCCTAGTATTGAAGGACCTTCTATTAAATCATCTCTTGAATTTTTTATATCATCACATATTTGTTGTAATCCATCAATGATTTTATCTACATCCTCTTCCAAGGGAAATCCTATGTTGACAACAGCCATCATACTATCCTTTGTGAGGTTAGATACCATTTTTATTTCACCATTTGGTATTATGTGTAGCCCATCTGAAAAACCCCTTATTTTCGTGATTCTAAGTCCAATTTCTTCTACAGTTCCAGATATGCCATTTATTGTAACATAGTCTCCTACAGAAAATTGGTCTTCAAATATTATAAAAAACCCTGAAATAACATCTTTAACTAGATTTTGAGCACCAAAACCTATAGCCAAACTGCCAATTCCGGCAACTGCCAATATCGATGTCATTTCTATGTTGAAAATTTTTAGTATTGAAGCAGCTGCTATGAAATAAATTACATATCTCAATATATTTTTGGTAAGGGATATTAAAGTACCTATCTTTCTTTCAGGAAGCTGTATTTTTGCTTTTCTATGCAATTTGTAAAACCTTGATATAAGCATGTCCCCTATTTTTATACCTATAAAAGTTATAACCAAAATTTTTATGATATCAAAAGTTACTTTTAATATTCTTATATCGTAAAGACTTAAAAATTTCTGGTATAGTTGAACTATTGCCTCCATCATATCACCCGCTTTATTTCCTTTATATTTTATATATTACACAAGTAAGAAGGGTTTTTCAATAATTAAAACCGGAAATTACCTGTATTTAATTTTACATAGTTGACAAAAATATATTTGTAAGACTTATCAATTCAAGAAAGGAGAAGCATATGGAGTTAATAAATATTGAAGACAAAAATGCTGTAGGGCATTTTTATAAATTTTTCTTTAACTACTTAACAGAACTATATGATTATCAAAAAGATATAGTTTTGCTGTGTATAGGGACTGATAGGTCCACAGGGGATAGCTTAGGGCCTTTAATTGGTCATAAACTAAAACCTCTTCTTAAAGGAAAAGCCCATGTATTTGGTACTTTAGAAGAACCACTACATGCAAAAAACATACATCAGGTTTTAAAGTACATAAATTTAAATTATGGACGTCCTTTTATGATAGCGATAGACGCTTGTTTGGGATCTTTAAACCACGTAGGTCACATTTCTGTTGGAAAAGGACCTATAAAGCCTGGAGCAGGAGTTTCAAAAGACCTGCCTCCTGTAGGAGATATGTTTGTTACAGGAATTGTCAATATCTCTGGTTTTATGGAATACATGGTGCTTCAAAATACAAGACTTAGAACTGTAATGAAAATGGCAGATATAATTTCTATTGGGATATTTAAATCAATAAATGAAATATATGAACAAAATAAGATAAGGGCTTAAACTCAAGCCCTTCAGTTCGTTGACAAAGTAAAAAAATATTCAAAAGGAGATATTTTGTATCGTCGCTCCGATGTTCCAAAGCAACAAAACTAAAACTCGACCTTCAGGTTCCGGCAGGGTACCGGGCACAATCGGCATCCATGCCTTAAGGTGCCCGCCTCCGCCATCCCCGCCTCCGCCATCCTTGGCTTCGGCCCTGCCTCCACCCTCGGTCTTGTTAAGTTTTGTTGCCGCTTTGTCACAAGTCACTCCTTATACAAAATATCTCCTTTACGAAAGTTTGTCTACAGTCTGAAGGGCTTAAACTCAAGCCCTTTCTAATTTTATTTCAATGTTTTTCAAATCTTTGTTTTTGATAAACTCCTCTATCACCTCTATAATTGGCTGATATTTTTCATAAAAGACTACTATTAAATCTCCTGCTTCAGCATTGTACATAGCCGCCCTTAATGCTTCTGTCTCTTTTAAAATAGTCTTTATTTTTTTCCTATCTATACCCCCTTTTATTGCACCTTGTTCTAATAATTTAGCTACTTCTCCCGGTTTTCTACCTCTTAAATCTAAATCTTCTTTTACATATATAAAGTCAAATCCTTGACCACAAATTTCTCCTACTTTTAATATGCTGGAATTTATTCTATCTCCTGGAACTCCAATCACACCGATAAGCCTGTTTGCATCAAGTTTTTGTGCTGCTTCTATTACACTTTTTATTCCCGCTATGTTGTGGCCATAATCTACTAATACGCGGAAATTGCCCACATTAAATAAGTTAAACCTCCCAGGATTGTGTGTAGTGTCACAGTAAAATGTCTTTATGCCTTTTGCAATGATATTTACAGGCACTTTTACTCCATAAGAAGCAGCGATAGCTGCAAGAGCATTTTCCACGTTGTACAAAACTTTCCCTGACAAAGCTGCAGGAATCTCCTCTATCTTTACAACAGGAATTATTTGCCCATTCGCTATAACGATGACACCATCTTTAACATATACTGCGATTCCACCTTTTTCTATATGTTTTTTTACAGTGAGGTTATTATCGTACATTGAAAAATATATTATTTTCCCTTTTGCCCTTTGGGCCAAATAAGGGGTCATCGGGTCATCAGCATTTAAAACACTATAACCATCTTCCTTTACCGCTTCCACCACTAAAGCCTTAACAAAAGCCAGGTCTTCTAAAGTCTCTATCCCATCACTTCCAAGATGGTCTTCTGAAATATTGGTTATTACCCCTACATCTGCCAAATCGTAACCTAAACCTTCCCTTATAATACCTCCCCTTGCGGTTTCTAACACTGCAGCATCTATGTTTTTATCAGCAAGACAAGTTCTTGCACTTTTAGGACCAGTATTGTCACCTTTGTAGACACAGGTGTCATCGATATAAATGCCGTCAGTACAAGTCATTCCTACAATATAGCCATAGGTTTTTAAAATATGAGCTGTCATCCTGGTGACTGTAGTTTTCCCGTTTGTACCCGTAATAGATATAATAGGTATGGTAGCTTTGCTTCCTTTAGGGAAAAGCATATCTACAATGGCTTTTGCTACATTTCTAGGTTTACCTTTGCTAGGATAATGGTGCATCCTTATGCCCGGAGATGCATTTATTTCAATTATTGCTCCATTTTCTTTAGTTAGAGGCTTTTTTATGTCCTCCATTGTAATGTCTATACCAGCTATATCAAGACCAATGGCTTTTGCCGCTCTTACAGCAATTTCTATGTTATATGGGTGAATGTCATCTGTTTTGTCTATTGCAATTCCTCCTGTACTTAAGTTTGCACTTTCCCTTAAAAACACTTTTTGCCCTTTTTTAGGGATCTTTTCTAGATCAAATCCTTGTTTTTTAAGGGTCATTTTAGAAATCGTATCTATTGTGAGTTTGGTAAGGGGTTTTTCATGGCCTTTTCCTCTTAAAGGATTTTTATTTTCTATTTCTACTAATTCTTCAATAGTATGAATTCCATCTCCTACCACATGGGCAGGAATTTTTTCAGCTACCGCTACTACTTTTTCACCTACAACTAATACTCTGTAATGTTTTCCCTTTATATGTTTTTCTACAATAACAAGGTCACTGTAAGCTTTGGCGTTTCTATAGGCTATACTTACTTCTTCTTTATTGGTTATTTTTAAATGAACTCCTTTGCCTTGATTTCCGTTGTAAGGTTTTATAGCGACAGGATATCCAATTTCTTCTGCAATAGCAATCGCTTCTTCTTCATTGTAAGCAACATCTCCTTCCGGCACAGGAAATCCATGGTCTCTTAAGATCTGCTTTGTCAAGATTTTATCTGATGCTATGTCTACAGCAATGCAACTAGTATTTTGTGAAATTGTGCCTTCAATCATTTTTTGATATTTCCCATAACCTAACCGCAAAATACTTCCATTTCCCACCCTTGTAACCGGGATTCCCCCTTTTAAAGCTTCATTTTTTATAGCCATTGTGCTAGGCCCTAGTTCTATCTCAGCAATTATATTGCGTATTCTTTCTAGCCTTTCTTCTAAATCAAAGTCTTCCCCCTGTATAAATTTATTTACCATTTCAACCGCTAATTTCCCAACTCTTATGCCACACTCTTCTAATCCATATTCATAAATTATATAATACAAATCTCCTTCTATATTTCTCGCTCTTCCAAATTTTACATCATATCCTAATATATTTTGTAGTTCCAAAATTATATGCTCTGTCACATGGGGTAAATAGGTGCCTTCCTCCAATCTTTTTAGAAATCCCCCTTCATATCCGTAAGAACAACTATGTTTTGATAAGTTAGGAAGCCGTTTTATCAATCTCTCATTAAAGTTGGGTATATCTTTTGTAGGAATATCCAATCTCTCTATATCTACTACCATTTTTATTACAGGTCTATGGCTGTATATATTTCTCCCTCGATATACCCTTATATCTTTAATAATCATACCTTATCCTCCTTGAGCTTGACTTTGGGTATCCATTTTTCTAAATCATAACCATAACCGGATGGCAATATGTGAAGTATAACATTGGTGAGGGCTAAAATTTCATTAGGACTTGATTCAGAAACATTAGAGTGTTTTAGCTTTCTTCCCTCCACTACTGTAACAGCATTTGACCCTATTACCCTAAATTCATTTTCTTCTACAACTATGGCAGTATCTTCATCAATACCTATTCCGAGATTGTTTGGGTTTTGAGCAATTGCTGCAAGAAGCCTTCCAATGCGCCCTCTTTGTGCAAAATGTTGATCAATTATTACCTCTTTTAATAAACCTAATCCAGGAGCCATTTTGATAGTGCATTTCCTGGGAGAATCTTCATCATTTCCCTCCACAATCATAGTTTGGGACATCACCGAAGCCCCTGCACTCGTACCCACAATCAAAGTTCCTTCTTTGTGCAATTGTTTTAACAATTTATCTATGCCACTTCCTCCCAAAATACTGGTTATCCTCAATTGGTCACCACCTGTAAAAAAAACGCAACTGCAATCTTCAAGTATATTTCTTGCATAGTTTATTTCTTTGTCTTCTCTTGAATTTATATTTACAACTTTTACATCATTTGCCCCTAATTTTTTAAAAATAGAAATATACATATTGCCCACTTCCACAGGTTTTTCTGTGGCTGTTGTCATTACAACTATTCTACTCTCTCTTCCCCCCGCTAAACCCACAACTTCTTGCAATATTTCACATTTGTTCTCTTTGTCTTCTGCTCCTCCTATGATAACCAACTTTCCTTTTACTTTCTCCGCCATTTATCCGCCTCCAAAAAATAATAAACTCTCAGGTTTCATAATTTATTATTCCTGAGAGTCTAACGCAATATACTCTATTAAATTTACAGAGTGCATAATTTTATTGCATCTTTCTCCACTTTTATTTCCAGGTTTTTGATATATAATATTTCACCATCGACAGTAACAGGTACTTCTCGATCTGCCTCTATTTCTACTTTTTTTGCTCTATAAACTTCTACAATTTTAAGTTTAGTATGAGTTCCAAAAAGAACTAAGGGCAATAAAACCAATAATTTAATTTTACTTATTTTGTCAACAATCATGACATCTAAATAGCCATCATTAGGATCGGCATTCGGCAAAAGCTTTAAGCCGCCTCCATAATAGCTTAAAACTCCCGCTGCAAAAATTGTTATTTCTCTATTTAACTCTTTATCATCCATTCTTATTTTTACAGAATAGGGCTTGTATTTAAAAAGGACATTTAAAAGGGCAGTTAAATAAACCCATATTCCAGATAAAAACTTTTTAAACCGCACAGCCATTGCCGCTGTTTCAGAAGCAATGCCTGTGCTTGTAATATTTCCAAAAGTTAATATATCGTTTATCACAGCTCCGTCTATAATTTTAATATTACCCATTATAAGCACATCAATAGCCTTTTCTAACTTTTTAGGTATGTGGAAAAATCTTGCAAAATCATTTCCTGTCCCTACAGGAATAATTCCTAATATAGCCTGTGTACCTTTTATTCCATTTACTACTTCAAGTACAGTACCATCTCCTCCTACTGCCGCCACAACTTTAAATCCACTAAGAGCTGCTTTTCTCGCTAATATTTTCCCTTCCCCTGTATATTTTGTTATAAAAATTTTGTAATCGATTAATTTCTTTTTCATGATCCTCCTAATTTCTGGAATCTTCCGATAGGCCCTTCCTCCACCCGCCACTGGGTTCACAATAAACGCAATCAAGGTTATTACTCCCTGTTTTTTACAAAGCTTTTCTTTTGGCTCTTTCTATAGCTTGTACTTCTTCAGCAGAAAGAGGATATTTAGATTGCCCTCTTTCAATAGGTTTTGCAAAAGTAGCCGTCTCATTCCTTCCGTATATTCCAGACAAAACAATACCATTGTCATTGCTATCTAATAGGGCAATAGAAAAGCTTAAGTCAGAACCCACATCAGGAAAAGCATTATACCGCACTATTCCCACTTTTTTAATTGCTGTTTTTCCTTCTTTGTCTAAAGAATTTAAATCAATTCTTAACTTGTCTAATTTGTTTTTTATCTCTTCATTCTCTGTAAGGATTCTAGAAAAAATATCAAAGACATCTCCTTTTTCCAATGTTTTAATTACCTTATTATAAGTCCTGTTTAATCTTAAAAATTTCCCATTAATTATAAGTATAAAAATTAATTCTATAATTGATAAAACTGATAAAAACAGGATAATCATCGTAGCATTTTGAGAAATAATGTCTAAAAAGTTTTGCATAAGTTTCTCCTCCAATTCGTTAGAATGTTTTTCGCGAAATTATTTCAATAGCTTTTATAGCTTTTTCTACTTCTTCTTCAGTGTTAAAATAGCCAATTCCAAATCTCAAAGTGCCAGTCATTAGTGTGCCAATTGTTGAATGGGCTAATGGAGCACAGTGTAATCCTGCTCGAGTAGCTATGTCAAAGTCTCTATCCAAAATATAACTTATTTCTCCTACATCTCTATCTTTTAACGTTATTGAAACTACTCCAACTCTTTCTTCTATTTCGTGTGGACCATATATTTTAACTTCTTTTATTTGCTCAAATCCTTCTATCAATACTTTAGTAAGCTTTTTTTCATGTTGATATATAGCATTTACACCTATGTTTTTTACAAATTTCACCGCTTCTTTTAGTCCTGCAATCCCTGGAGTATTAGGAGTACCACTTTCTAACTTGTCTGGCATTAAATCAGGTTGATACATTGACTCTGACTTACTTCCCGTTCCCCCTTCTTCAAGAGGCAATACATCTATACCTTCTCTTACATATAATCCTCCTGTACCTTGAGGGCCGTACAATCCTTTGTGGCCAGGAAAAGCTAAAAGGTCGATGTTTTGTTTTTCTACATCTATAGGCAATATTCCAGCCGTTTGGGCTGCATCCACCAAGAAAATTAAATTCCTTTCCCGGGCAATATTTCCTATTTCCTCAATAGGCATTATTGTACCTGTCACATTGGAAGCATGGGTTATGGCAATCATTTTTGTTTTTGTTGTAATTGCTTTCCTTATATCCTCAGTGTCAATCTTTCCTTCCTCATTTGCTTTCACGATTGTAACTTCTATCCCCTTTTCTTTCAACGCCATAAGAGGTCTTATCATAGAATTATGCTCCATACTAGAAGTTATTACATGATCACCTTCTTTCAAAAGGCCCTTTAACGCAATATTCAAAGCTTCTGTTGTATTAGATGTAAATACCACTCTCATAGGGTCTTTAATATTGAAAATGCTGCATATCTCTTGCCTAGCTTCAAAAATGACCCTTCCTGATTCAAGTGCCATTTTGTGTCCGCCTCTTCCAGGGTTTCCGCAGTTTCTTAAAACTTTCTCTACTTCCCTATACACTCCATCGGGTTTAGGCCAAGAAGTAGCAGCATTATCAAAATAAATCATAGTCCTATCTCCTTTAAATTAAATCTCCAGATATTATAATATATGCAAACCTCCTCTTAGAGTTCTAACTATATTTTATATTTATTTTTTCACATTAGCAACAAAAAACTAATTAAAGTGTGTGGCAAAAGTTAATAGGTAAATAATATGCTGACATTTTGCACGTACCTAATTAAATTCCTCGTTTTGCTTTAAAAGTGGTAAAATTGTTGCAAAATTGGATAAAATTAGAAGCCTCCATAAAAATAGGAGGCTCAGTTTATTGACAAAGTTAAAAAATATTCAAAGGAGATATTTTGCATCGTCGCTCCGATGTTCTAAAACGACAAAACATAAGCTTCCCCTTCGAGCTCCGGCAGGGTACCGGCCACATTCGACCTCCTTGTCTTAGTGCCAGCCTCCGCCATCCATGGCTTCGGCCCTGCCTCCACCCTCAGTCTTGCTAAGTTTTGTTAGCACTTTGTAACAAGTCGCATCGATTGCGAAATATCTCCTTTACGAAAGTTTGTCTACAGTCTGAAAAGCCTCCATAAAAATAAGAGGCTTTTTAGCCCTTTCCATAAAGGATTTCAACAATTCTTGTCAAATCTTCCTCACTGTAATATTCTATTTGTATAATTCCTCTATCTTTACTTCTTTGTGATATCTTTACTTTTGTTCCCAAAAAACTGCACAAACCATCTTCTATTTCTTTAATATGTACATCTATTTTGTTTGATTTTGTCTTTTGGGAGTTTTTTTCATTTTTTCGTAAAAGATTTTTCACCAAGTTTTCTGTTTCTCTTACGTTTAAATTTTCTTCAGCAACTTTTTTTGCCGCTTCATACTGTAAACCTTTATTTGGTAAAGAAAGTATAACTTTTGCGTGACCTATCGTTATATCTCCTTCAACTAACATTTCTTGTACTCTATCGTCGAGATTTAAAAGCCTTATGCTATTTGCAATTACCGAACGGCTCTTGCCAATTTTTTTAGATATCTCTTCCTGTGTAAGATTAAATTGTTCTATCAATGCTTTATATGCTTTTGCTTCTTCAATGGGATTTAAATCCTCCCTTTGTAAATTTTCGATCAAAGCTATTTCCATGACCTGTAAATCATCAAAATCCCTCACAATTGCTGGTATCTCAGAAAGTCCCGCAATTCTGGCAGCTCTCCAGCGTCTCTCCCCTGCTACTATCTGATATCCAGAATCTACTTTTCTTACTATAATTGGCTGAATAACTCCATTTTGTTTAATAGATTCTGCTAATTCTTTTAAACTATCTTCATCAAATTGTTTTCTCGGTTGGTATTGATTGGGATGAATATAGGCTATATTTATCGTTTCTACACCTTGGGATTCCTCTGTACGATATTCCGGTATAAGAGCTTGTAATCCTCTGCCTAACCCCTTTTTGCCCGCCATTTCACCACCACCTTCGTAATTTTTTATATTCCTGCCCTTTCTATCACTTCTACTGCCAATTCATCATATGCCTCTGCTCCTTTAGAATTAGGGTCATATAGAGAAATCGGTTTTCCAAAACTTGGTGCTTCACCTAAACGAATATTTCGTGGAATAATTGTTCTATAAACTTTGTCTTTAAAAAATTTTTTCACCTCATCTACCACTTGTATAGATAAATTTGTCCGAGCGTTAAACATTGTAAGAACTACACCCTCTATTTCTAATTTAGGGTTCAGACTCTTTTTTACAAGATTGATTGTACTCATAAGCTGGGTAAGTCCTTCCAAAGCATAATATTCGCATTGAATTGGAACAATTACTGAATCAGCAGCGGTAAGAGCATTTATAGTCAAAAGTCCAAGTGATGGAGGACAATCTATTAATATATAGTCAAATCCATCTTTAATTGAATCTACAGCATTTTTTAATTTATATTCTCGTGAAAGCATAGGAACTAATTCGATTTCTGCTCCTGCCAATTGAATACTAGATGGAATAATTGAAATTGTTAAATCACGCAAAGGTATTATTGCATTTTTTATGTCTTCATCTTCAATCAGCACTGTATATGTAGTGTGCTTTAAAGAAGCTGGGTTTATCCCAAAGCCACTCGTCATATTACTTTGAGGGTCTATATCTATGCATAAAACTTTTTTACCTTGTGTTGCTAAAGAATATCCTAAGTTTATGGTTGTAGTAGTTTTACCTACACCACCTTTTTGATTTGCAATAGCAATAACCTTACCCATTCCTTCACCCCCTTTTGCATACAAATACCTCTTTAAGGATGCTAAACTTATATGTCTATTATATCATTGTTTATATCAATGTTCCACATGGAACATTATCAAAGGGGGTGAAAAAGCTTTTACTTTTTTGAAATTTTGATTACAAACTCTATATATTCTTCCTTATCATTTTCAATATACTGCGCCGGCACACCGGATTTTTTCATTAAATCTACAGCTTGTTTTACTGTATTTACAAAAATTCTTATGTCTTTATAAAATTTCATCATTTTTTTGTTTTCTTTTTTTACTTCTTCCGGTTGCTTTGTTATTTTGTCTATCATGTCTTGTATTAATTTTTCTGTTTGACTTACATTTAATTTTTTCTTTGTAATTACATCTAGTGCCTTTTTTTGCAACTCTTCATCAGGAAGTCTCAAAAGTGCTCTGGCATGTCGCTCCGTTAAGTCATTTTCCAATAGTTGTTCTTTTATCTCTTTGCTAAGCTTCAAAATCCTTAATTTATTAGCAATAGTTGATTGGCTTTTACCCAAAATCTTTGCTAATTGTTCCTGTGTTAGATGGTGATCGTTTATTAGGTTGTAATATGCTTCTGCCTCTTCAATAAAATTGAGATTTTCTCTTTGTAAATTTTCAATTAAAGCTAAAACAGCCGAATCTTCATCTTGCGCATTTATAATTATTGCTGGTATCTCTGCAAGACCTGCCAATTTAGAAGCCCTTAACCGCCTTTCCCCCGCTACTAACTCATAAAAATTATTGTGCACCATTCTCACAGTAATGGGTTGCAATACTCCATAAGCTTTAATTGATTCTGATAATTCTTGTAAATTTTTTATATCAAAGTTCTTTCGAGGCTGATATGGATTGGGCCTTATTGAATCAATAGGCAGATAACAAATTTCTTGTGTTTTACCCTGTACCACTTTTACACACCCCGCTCTTAAAACAATTAAAAAATTCTTCCACAATATATATTCGACATATAATGTAAATTTCCTCCTTAAATTCAAATATATTGTTAAAAATTATAAAAAAGTTTCGGGAACAGGAATAAGATTTTTAAAAAAATTCTCTTGCTGTATAAGCTCAGCCAATTTTTGAGGATAAACTTGATAGTTTTTCAAATCCTTAAGTTCAATCCATTTTACCTCTTTTAAAACCTGTTTCTCTTTAGGTAATTCAGGGTCACTTCCTAATGTCAATCTTCCTCCAACAATAGAAGAATAAAAATATGTTACATAGTAAATATCATATTCCTGAATATAGCAGACACCATTTAACTTAATGTCATAACCTGTCTCTTCTTTACATTCTCTTATAGCAGCATCTGCTACTGATTCATTTTCTTCAACTCTACCCCCTGGAAAAACCCATGCTATTTCCTCCCCTTCTTGATGTTTTACTAAGAGAACTCTTCCTTCTTCAACAATGACAACTCTCGCTACTAAAAAGCTCGCTCTAAATTTTAACATTTTTTTCCCTCATTCCAAGAATGGTAAGTTATTTGGAATATTTATATTAAAATTATACCACAAAAATTTTTATAAAAATAAGAAACAGTCTAAAAGTAATTTTAGACTACAGCTTGTTGACAAAGTTAAAAAATTTTAAAATAGGATATTTTGCATCGTCACTCCGATATTTCAAAGCGACAAAACATAAGCTTCCCTTCGGGCTCCGGCAGGGTACCTACGTCAGGTGGCAGCCATGCCTTAAGGTGCCCGCCTCCACCCTCGGTCTTGCTAAGTTTTCCGGCACTCAAGTAAGTATGCTTGTTTTTCTATTTTTGCTTTATAAACTTTCTTACTTGAGTGCCGGGCCGCTTTGTCACAAGTCACACCAATTGCAAAATATCCTAGTTTTGAAAGTTTGTCTACAGGAGAGAAAGATAGCGATTTTAAGCTGCCACAAAACAAGCCTTAGGCACGGTTTAGAAACGAGAACATATACTCGAGCATATTTATCCTTTCATTTTATAAAGGAGATCTTTGTATAGCATTTGCTCTTCTAGGATACTTTGTAGGACATTTATCTGTTTTTTTGATAATTATTAAGTGATGTAATATATCACTATAAGGAAGTTTAACTTCCTCTATTTTTTCAATTCTTCCTTTTAATTCTTTTAAAGCTTTTTGACTATTTTTTATTTCCTCTTTAATCTCTCGGCCTTTTAAAGCAATAAAATAACCATCTACTTTTACAAAAGGAAGAGTATATTCCAATAAAATATTTAAAGGTGCCACAGCTCGTGCCACGGATAAATCAAACTGCTCTCTAAATTTTATATCTTTGCCTATATCTTCAGCTCGTCCGTGAATTAATTCTATTTCATTTATATCCAATTTATTTATAACTTCTTCTAAAAAAATAATTCTTTTTTTGGAAGAATCTAAAAGAGTAGCTTTTAATTTAGGAAATACAATTTTTAAAGGAATAGAAGGAAAACCAGCCCCTGTACCAACATCTATAATTTTTTCGTCCCCTTTTATTTTTTCACTCTTAATCGCAGATAAACTATCTAAAAAATGCTTAATTACAACTTCACTTTCTTCTGTAATTGCCGTTAAATTCATCTTCTGATTCCATTCCAATAAAAGAGCATAATATTTTTGGAAATGTTCCACATGGAACATTTCCAAAAATATACCCCACTCTTTAGCTCCTTCAATTAGCATATCAACCGATTTGTTCTTCATCGCCTTTATTTCTCCTTAATTGCTCCATAAAAATTAAAAGCACAGAAATATCTGCAGGTGAAACTCCCGAAATACGAGAAGCCTGTCCAATTGAAGTAGGCCTTATTTTTGTCAATTTTTCTTTTGCTTCATTGCTTAAACCATGAATTTGATAATAATCAATATCATCTGGAATTTTTTTGTTTTCTAAAGCTTTAAAATGGTCAACTTGTCTTAGTTGTTTCATTATATATCCTTCATATTTAATATTTATATCTATTTGTTCAGCCACACTATCTAAAATATCATGGGACCTGTTTTTATCCAAAAATTCAACAGACTTATAATCAATTTCAGGTCGCTTTAGCAAAGTATAAAGGTCAACTCCTGTAACTAAAGGAGTACTTCCTTTAGAGATGAGAAAATTGTTGACTTCCTCAGAAGGTCTTACCATGACACCAGGAAGTCTTTGCATCTCCTTTTCTAACTGAATCTTCTTCTTTAAAAATTTTCCATATCTTTCTTCTGTTACAAGGCCAATTTCATACCCTATCTCTGTCAATCTAAAATCTGCGTTATCTTGTCTTAATAAAAGTCTATATTCTGCTCTCGAAGTAAGCATCCTATAAGGCTCATTTGTACCTTTTGTCACTAAATCATCAATTAGCACTCCTATATAAGCTTGAGACCTATCTAAAATTACAGGAGGTTTGTTTAAAAGCTTCATAGCAGCATTTATTCCCGCCATCAAACCTTGAGCAGCTGCTTCTTCATATCCAGATGTGCCATTGACTTGTCCTCCAAAGTATAATCCTTCAATTTTTTTAGATTCTAAAGTAGCTTTTAATTGCGTTGGGTCTATACAGTCGTATTCAATAGCGTAAGCTGGCCTCATCACTCTTACATTCTCAAGACCGGGAACAGTCCTCAAAAATTCAAGTTGTACATCTTCGGGCAAACTAGAAGACATACCTTGTACATACATTTCATAAGTATTTAGTCCTTCTGGTTCAATAAAAATTTGATGCCTTTCTTTATGGGGGAATTTTACAACTTTATCTTCAATAGAAGGACAGTATCTTACTCCTACCCCTGTTATTTCTCCACTAAAAAGAGGAGAGCGGTCAATATTCGCCATTATTATTTCATGAGTTCTTTTATTAGTATAAGTAAGCCAACAGGGTAACTGTTCTATTTCGATTTTATCATGCATATAGGAAAAAGGAGTAATTACTTCATCCCCTGGCTGTATTTCCATCTTGGAAAAATCAATACTTCTTTTATCAACTCTTGCAGGAGTACCTGTTTTAAATCTCATCAACTTAAAGCCTAATCTTTTTAAAGTCTCAGAAAGCTCATTAGCTGGAAAAAGTCCACTAGGCCCACTTGCAAAACTCACATCGCCAATTATAACTCTTCCTTTCAAGAAAGTACCTGTAGTAATAATACAAGCCTTACATTTATATATCGCACCTAATTTTGTTACAACCCCTGTAACTTTGTTATCTTCTACCAAAATGTCTACAATTTCCGCCTGTTTTATATCAAGGTTTTCTTGTCTTTCTAAAGTGTACTTCATGTTTGCTTGGTAAAGTTTTTTGTCAACTTGTGCCCTCAAAGACCTTACAGCAGGGCCTTTACTTGTATTCAAAGTGCGAATTTGTAGTAGCGATTTGTCTGTATTTATAGCCATTTCTCCACCTAAAGCGTCAATCTCTCTCACCAACTGGGCTTTGGCAGGGCCTCCGATAGAAGGATTACAAGCCATCAAAGCAATAGAATCTAAGTTTACAGCAAAACCTACCGTTTTAAGGCCCAACCTTGCACAGGCGAGAGCAGCTTCACTGCCCGCATGTCCCAGCCCTACCACTGCAACATCGTATTCACCTGCAATAAAATTCATACATTCACCTACTTTCCCACACAAAATCTCTCAAAAATTTCATTTATTAAATCCTCAGTTGCCGTCTCTCCAGTAATTTTACCTAATTGGTCAAGAGCAGAATGCAAATCAATTGTAATTAGGTCTTCACTATACCCCCTTTCGATAGCATTAACACAGCTTTCTATATAACTTTTAGCATTGATAAGTGCTTCTTTGTGCCGCGAATTTATGACTATTTCATCTTCACTCACACTTATGTCTCCTCTAAACACCAAATTATAAATGGTGTTTTCTAATTCTTCCAACCCAATTTTTTCAACAGTCGAAACCTCTATTATTATACCATCTTTGGTAAGATTTTTTAATTCTTTTTCATCAATTTTTTTAGGTAGATCGATCTTATTCAGCACAAATATGATGTTTTTACCTGTTAAAATATCGAAAATTTCATAGTCCTCTTTAGTTAACTCTCTTGAGGAATCCAGCACAAACAATATTAAATCTGCTTCACCCAGAACTTCTTTACTTTTAGCAACCCCTATTTTTTCCACCAATTCGTCTGTATCTCTAATTCCTGCTGTATCAATAAGTTTTATTGGAATACCCTTTACATTAACATATTCTTCAATAATATCCCTGGTAGTTCCTGGTATATCTGTGACAATAGCTCTATTTTCTTTTAATAAAGCGTTTAAAAGAGATGATTTACCAACATTCGGTTTACCAATTATGGCAGTTTTAAGTCCTTCTCTTATAATCCTTCCACTTTCAGAAGATGCTATAAGTTTATCGATATCTTCCACTATTTCCTTAGAAGTTTCTAACATTTCTTTTCTCTCTAGTTCCTCCACATCCTCTTCAGGAAAATCTATTAAAGCTAAAAGATGAACTAACAGACCCATAATTTTATCTTTAATTTCCTTTATTCTACTTCCCACATATCCAGCCAACTGTTTCTGGGCGTATTTATTAGCAAGCATAGTCTTAGCGCTAATTATATCTATAACTGCTTCGGCTTGAGATAAATCAATTCGCCCATTTAAAAAGGCTCTTTTTGTAAATTCCCCTGGTTCGGCCAAACGAGCACCTTGTTTTAATATTAATTCCAAAATTTTAGAGGTAATTACTATACCTCCATGACAATTTACTTCAACTATATCCTCTTTTGTATAGGTATTAGGTTTTTTCATGATAGATACTAAAACTTCGTCATATACTTCTTCTGTTTCAGGGTCTACTATATGTCCATAATGTAAAGTATGACTTTTTACCTTTTTTATATCTTTGGGCTTATAGGGCTTGAAAATTTTTGAAATTATTTCTAAAGCATCATCACCACTTATTCTAACTATTCCAATTCCTGCTTCCCCTGGAAAAGTGGAAATAGCTGCAATTGTATCAAAAACCATTTTCATCACCAACCAAAAAATTATCTTATAAAATAATATACCAATATTTTTGGCTTTTCAATCACAAATATAAAAAAATCCCCTTGACAGGGTATTATTTTAAAGCTATTATAACTCTTCTGTTAGGCTCCTCTCCTTCACTATAAGTCTCTACATAAGGATGGTCCTGCAAAGCCATGTGAATTATTCGTCTTTCATTAGGGCTCATCGGCTCTAACTCAATGCTTTCTTTTGTCTCCATTACTTGTTTGGCTAATTTTTTTGCAAGCCTAATTAGAGTCTCTTCCCTTCTTTTCCTATAATTTTCTGCATCTAATATAATTCTTCTATATCTATCATATTCTCTATACTTGCTGGCAACAATATTTACAAGATATTGCAATGAATCTAATGTCTCTCCCCTATGACCTATCAGCAACCCTACATTTTTTCCATATAAATTAAACTTTATAGTATCCTCATCTTCTTCTATATCAAATTTAACATCTAATTTCATCGCTTCAATTACTTGTTTTAAAAAATTTCTAGCACTCTCCTTTACTACATCTTTTAAAATCACTTTAACTATTGCCTGCTTGCTTATAAGACCTAGAAAACCTTTACCCCCTTCATCTAACACTTCTACTTCTACCATTTCCCTCGGTACACCAAATTCCTGCAAAGCAAGATTTACAGCTTCTTCCACCGTCTTGCCTGTCCTTATAAGCTCTTTCAACTTATGATTCCCCCTTAGCAGTATTGGTCTCTCTCATAAAAATATACTGCTGCACTATTTGAAATATATTACTTGTAACCCAATATATTCCTATACCTGCTGGCAAAGAAACAGTTACCCACCCCATAAAGATTGACATCATTATATTCATAGAATTTTGACTTTTGTCCGTTGCTATCATGGCAGAAGATATATAAGTAGTTACAGCAGCTAAAATAGGAATTATATAATAAGGGTCCTTTTGCGCAAGACTATGCATCCATAAAAAAGAAGCAGTTGAAAAAGCCGGATAAGTTCTAAGCATCGCAAAAAGTGGCCACAATATTATCAAAGGCAAAAGCATAGGTAAACATCCGCCAAAGGGATTTACTTTCTTCTCTTGATACAATTTCATTGTTTCCATATTTAATTTTTGAGGGTCTTTAGCATACTTCTTCTGAAGCTCCTGCACAAGAGGCTGTATTTCTTTCATCTTTTTCATCGTACTCATTTGCTGCATATAAAAAGGCAAAAGAAGTATCCTTATTAAAATAGTAAAAATAATTATAGCAATACCATAATTTCCTACATAATGATGTATAAATTCTAACAATTGTCCTAAATACATAGCAATTGTTGCCATAATATACCTCCAAAAGTTTATTTTACAGGGTCATATCCCCCAGGATTAAAGGGATTGCACCTTAAAATTCTCCAAATAGACATAATCCCGCCTTTTAAAAGTCCATATTTTGATATTGCTTCTATAGAATATTGAGAACAAGTTGGATAAAATCTACAGGTCCTTGGCTTCATAGGCGAAATATATTTTTGATACACCTTAATTAAAAAAATAACAACATTTTTCATTTTTCATTCCCCGCATAAATAGGTGTTTTCATAATTAATTTTTTAATAGAACTTTTTAAAGTGTGAAAATCAGCCTCTACAATTTTCCCTCTTGCGACAAAAATTATATCAAAACCTGTTTTTAACTCAATATCTAAAAGTCTAAAACTTTCATGTAAAAGCCTTCTAACTCTATTTCTTACAACACTTTTACCTATTTTTTTACTCACTGAATAGCCAACTCTATTAAAGCCCAAATTATTTTCCATAAAATACATTACAATTAACTGATTAGCAACAGATTTGCCATTTGAATAAACCTTTTTAAATTCATAACTCTTTTTAATTTTTACAATCTTGTTACTCATTTATACCTCCGGATTGTAAAAAAGGCCCTAAAGGCCTCACGCTGTCAATCTATGTCTACCTTTTTGTCTTCTTCTTTTTAAAACATTGCGACCACTTTTGGTAGACATCCTCTTTCTAAAACCGTGTACTTTTTTTCTATGTCTTTTTTTGGGTTGATAAGTGCGAAGCATTGCCACACCTCCTAAAACCTAAAAAATGCTATAAAAATTATAACGTTAATTAAGGAGGATGTCAACAAGACTTTTTAAAATAAGAAAATTATCAACAACCTAAGAATTATCTACACCCAGCTGTAGACAAAATTATTTTTCTTATTGATAATCTGTTGATAATTTGTTATTATAAAATTAAACTGTTGATAACTTAAATAAATTGTAGCCACAAAAATAACAACTTATTCACATGTTGTTGATAAATTTGTGGATAAGTTGTTATTTCAATGTTAGTTTTCTTATTCATTATACTTATAATGTAGGTATTTTAATTTTTTTATCTATTTTTTTATTAAAATATTTTTTATCAACAATATATGTATATGTGTTTTTGCAAAAGTTATCAAATTAAAAAATTCACAAAATCAAATCTAATTTACTAACAACCAAATTAAACCGATATATATTATACCACCCTTTTAAATAAGTTATCCACATTTTATTGATGGGCTTAGGAGGTCATACAATGTATGGAGATCATCGCCAAACATGGGAGAGGATAGTGGAAGTCATAAAAAGTGAGCTTACCCCCACCAGCTATAACACTTGGTTAGTTCACATAAAACCATTAGCAATCATTGATGATGTACTATTTTTAAGTACCCCTAACACTTTTACAAAAAATATAATAAATGGAAGATATATAAATATCATCTATGATGCTGCTTCAAAAGCCTCAAATAAACTATACAACATAAAAATATTGTCAGAAGACGAAGAAGAATATAGAGAAATTAAAGAATCTATCGAAAAAGAAAACTTAACTGAATCCACTACTCTTTCCACCCTAAATCCAAAATATACTTTTGATACTTTTGTAGTTGGAAACAGCAATAAACTTGCTCACGCTGCATGTCTTGCAGTAGCTCAAGCTCCTGCAAAAGCGTATAACCCTTTATTTATTTATGGAGGAGTGGGTTTAGGTAAAACCCATTTAATGCATGCAATAGGGCACTTTATCAATAAACATCAAAGTGGTTACAAAATAATGTACGTTACGTCAGAAACGTTTACAAATGAGCTGGTTAACTCCATAAAAGACGACAAAAACGAAGAATTTAGAAACAAGTACAGAAACATTGACGTCCTTCTAATAGATGATATTCAATTTATAGCAAAAAAAGAACGAACTCAAGAAGAATTTTTCCATACTTTTAACACTCTTTACGAAGCCAACAAGCAAATAGTTATCTCCAGTGATAGACCACCAAAAGAAATTCCAACTTTAGAAGAGAGACTAAGGTCAAGGTTTGAATGGGGTTTAATTGCGGATATACAGCCACCAGATTATGAAACAAGAATTGCAATACTTAAGAAAAAAGCTCAATCAGAAAATCTAAATATACCCGACGAAGTTTTAGCTTATGTGGCAGAAAAAATCCAATCAAACATAAGAGAGTTAGAAGGAGCGTTAATAAGAATCGTAGCTTTTTCAAATCTTACAAAATCTAATATAGATTTAGAATTAGCTAAGCATGCTTTAAAAGAAATTGTATCCAATAAAACGAGAGAAATAACTGTAAAACTCATACAAGAAGAAGTTTGCAAGTACTATAACATAAAACTAGAAGATTTCAGGTCCCGCAAAAGGACAAAAAACATAGCTTATCCGCGGCAAATTGCAATGTACTTAGCGAGAGAACTGACAGATTTATCTCTTCCAAAGATAGGAGAAGAATTTGGAAAAGACCATACTACTGTAATCCATGCCTATGAAAAAATCTCTAGTGAAATAAAACAAGATGAACTTCTCTCAAGGCAGATTGAAGAACTTAAAAAGAGAATAAAAGGTTTTTAACATATAAACAGGGATAACCCTGTTTATATGTTTTAAAATTTTTTGTCTGTGAATATTGTTAATAATTTTAAATAATTGTCCAAAAGTTATTCACAGACAATTATCGACTTTTTCTCTGCTTTACAAACTCTTACTAACAAAATAACACTTTCTATTACTACGACTACTAAGTGTTTATCTTATCTATTATATGATTTGATTCAAAAAATATTCTCAAAAACAGGAGTGAAAAAAATGAAATTCGTGTGTGACAAAAATTCATTATTTGAAGGAGTAAATATTGCAATAAGGGGGGTATCCTCCCGTACTACTCTTCCTATTCTTCAAGGTATAAAAATCTCGGCTTTAAAAAGTCAGGTCAAATTTTCAGGAACTGATTTGGACATAGGAATAGAATGTCAAATTCCTGCGGTGGTAGAAGAAGAGGGTGAAATAGTAGTACCTGCAAAAATTTTTTCGGAATTAGTTCGGAAATTGCCTGAGGGAGATGTAAAAATAGAAAGTGATTCTCAAAACACAGTAAATGTAGTTTGCGATAGTATAAATTTCACTATTGCAGGAAGTGATGCTTTAGAGTTTCCTGAAATTCCTAAAGTATCTAAAGAAAATTCTTTTAAGTTGACGCAAAATATTCTAAAAGACTTAATAAGAAAAACGGTCTTTTGTATTGCCCAGGAGCAAACAAGACCTATTTTGACAGGTGTTCTATTTGAAGTGTTTCAAAATGAAGTTAAAGCAGTAGCTTTAGATGGATTTAGAATGGCTATATATTCTTATCAGAGTGAGGAAAAATTCTTTGAAGAGGATATAGAAAAATATTCTATAGTAATTCCAGGTAAAACTTTAGAAGAGATATACAGAATCTTAAAAGATGAGGAAACGGAGATAGAGATATACCACACTGCTAATCAAGTGTTATTCCAAATTGAAAATACAAAGGTAATATCGCGGCTTTTAGAAGGAAGCTTTATAAACTATAATGCTGTTTTACCTAAAGATTATAAGACTGAAGTGGTAGTCAAAAGAGAAGTTTTAACTGAAAGTATTGAAAGAGCTTCACTAATTGCAGAAAGCAAAAATAATTTGATTAAGTTTGAGATTGGTGATAAATTTATTACTGTCTCTTCTAATTCTGAAAAGGGTAAAATGGTAGAAAAGATAGAAGTCGATGTAAAAGGAATCTTTCTTGAGATCGCTTTTAACTCAAGATATTTATTGGATTCTTTAAGAGCTATCGATGAAGAGGAAATAACACTTTATTTCATAAATAGTATAAATCCGTTAATAATAAAACCTATAGGAAGTAAAGATTATCTTTATATGATACTTCCTGTAAAGCTCAATTAAAAATAAGAGGTGTTTTTTAAATGATAGAAGTGCCTATAGAGACGGAACATATTACTTTAGGGCAATTTTTAAAGTATATGAAAATATGTCAGACTGGAGGACAAGCAAAGCAATTTGTTTTAGAAGGAAAAGTTAAAGTAAATGGCTCAATAGAATTAAAAAGAGGTAAAAAACTTCGCAAAAATGATATAATTGAGGTAGAGGGTAAAACTTATATCATAAAGTGAGGAATTTAACTTGTATGTGAAGGAGCTATTTGTCGACAATTTTAGAAATTTACAAAAGCAAAAAATAGAATTTTGCGAAGGAATAAATATATTTTATGGTTTAAATGCACAAGGAAAGAGCAATCTATTAGAAAGTATTAGGCTTTTAAGTATGGGAAGGTCTTTTAGAGGAAGTAAAACTACACAACTGATAAAATTTGGAGAAGATTATTTTTATGTAAAAGCAATAATTTGTCAAGAAAATAACGATAAAAAAATAGAATTTGGATACAAGAAAAAAGAAAATAAAGTCATTAAAATAAATGGCAATAAAATAAAGTCGGCTTCTGAACTTTTAGGTCAACTTTTAACAGTCATTTTTTCTCCTGAAGATTTAAACATAATAAAAGAAGGACCTTCCCATCGCAGAAAATATTTAGATTCTTGTATATCTATCGTTGAAAAGAATTATCTTTATAACCTCATGCAATATAATAAAATACTGATAAATAGAAATAAGCTATTAAAAAACATAAAAGAAGGGAAAAGTAAAAATATATTAGAAATTTTTGATGACCAATTAGTTGAATACGGGGCAAAAATAATTGTGGTGAGACAAAATTATTTAAAAAATATAGAAATTAATATAAAAAAATTTTTACTTGAAATTTCCAATGAAACAGCAGAAATTGTCTACCTAAATAGTGTTGGACTTAAGGATGCTTCAGATGAAAAAATAGTTAAAAAAAGATTAAAAGAAAAACTATTAAAGAATATAGATTTAGATTTAAAGTATCTTACAACACAAGTTGGGCCTCATAGGGAAGATTTTAAGATTATTATAAACGGATATGATTCGAGAGTATATTCTTCTCAAGGTCAACAGCGAACAGTGGCTTTATGCCTTAAATTATCAGAGTTTGAAATTTTAAAAAAGGAAACTGGTGAAAAACCCATACTGCTTCTAGATGATGTAATGTCAGAGTTAGATGAAAATAGAAAGAAATATATCTTAGAAAAATTACAGGGTTTTCAGACTTTTATAACCCATACTACAAAAAGAGATTTAAAAGGAGATTGTTATTTTAAGATATCTAATGGGTCTGTCATTAAAGAATAGGGGGTCAAAAAATGTACGTCCATTTAGGCGGCAACGTAGTAGTCCCTGATAAAGACATTATAGCTATTTTTGACATGAGTGTTGTAACTACGTCGGAGGCTACTGTGCAATTTTTGAAGATAGCTGAAGAAGAGGGATTTGTTGTCAGAATTTCTGACGAAAAGCCGAAGTCTTTTATAATCACAGAAAGGGATAAGAGAAGTATTATTTATCTATCACCAATTTCTGCTTTTACCCTTATAAGAAGGACACAAAAAATAGAGGAATAGGGAGGTATTAAATTGTATCAAAAAACATCAGAAGGAATTATTTTGAGAAATAAAGAAAGAAAGTTAGAGCTTAGGGTATTAAGCGATAAGATTATTAACGTTTTTGTAAGTGATAAAGAAGAAAAAAGGAAAGATACAATTGCAATAGAAAGAAAAGAATACGATATTCCTGAGTTTAGTATAAGTGAGGAATTAGAAGGTATATTAATTGAAACTAATTCTTTAAAAGTAAAAATAAACAAAAATGACCTTTCTGTGAGTTTCTTAGATAAAAATGAAAATATGATTAATGAGGATTACAATGGAGGAGTAAAATTTAGTGAAACAGATGTTAGATGCTATAAAAAGTTAAGAGAAGACCATTTTTACGGTTTTGGAGAAAAAGCAGGATATCTCGACAAAAAAGGCGAAAGGTTAGAGATGTGGAATACAGATGAATTTATGACTCACAACCAGACTACAAAACTTTTATATGAGTCTTACCCTTTTTTCATAGGAATAAACGATTATCACACTTACGGAATATTTTTGGACAATAGCTTTAGGTCTTTTTTTGATATGGGACAGGAAAGCCAAGAATACTATTATTTTGGGGCCTATGGAGGTCAAATGAATTATTACTTTATTTATGGAGAAGACATAAAAGAGGTTGTAGAGAATTATACATATCTCACTGGAAGGATAAATCTTCCACCTTTATGGGCATTGGGAAATCAGCAGAGCAGGTACAGCTATACTCCACAGGAGAAAGTATTGGAAATTGCAAAAACTTTTAGAGAAAAAGATATTCCTTGTGACGTGATATATCTCGATATAGATTATATGGAAGGATATAGAGTTTTCACATGGAATAAAGATACATTTAAAAATTATAAAGAAATGCTAAAGCAGCTTAAAGAAATGGGATTTAAAGTAGTGACAATTGTAGATCCAGGAGTTAAAAGAGATTACAACTACCATGTTTACAGAGAAGGAATTGAAAAGGGTTATTTTGTAAAGGATAAGTATGGTATAACCTACGTTGGAAAAGTATGGCCAGGGGAAGCTTGTTTTCCTGACTTTTTACAAGAAGAAGTGAGATATTGGTGGGGTGAAAAGCACAGAGAATTTATAAATGATGGCATTGATGGTATATGGAATGATATGAATGAGCCAGCTGTGTTTGAAACTCCTACTAAAACTATGCCAGAGGATAATATTCATATTTTAGATGGAGAAAAGGTACTTCACAAAGAGGTTCACAATGTCTATGCAAATTATATGGCAATGGCAACAAGAGATGGTTTACTAAGAATAAGACCTAATGAAAGGCCTTTTGTTTTGACAAGAGCTGCTTTTTCAGGAATACAAAGGTATGCGGCAATGTGGACGGGGGATAATAGAAGCTTGTACGAACACCTTCTTATGATGATGCCAATGATAATGAACATAGGTTTATCTGGACAACCGTTTGCAGGAGCAGATGTTGGAGGATTTGAAGGAGATTGCTATGAAGAACTTTTTATAAGGTGGATAGAGGCAGCTACCTTTACTCCCTTTTTAAGAGTGCATTCTGCAATAGGAACAAAAGACCAAGAGCCATGGTCTTTTGGTAAAAGAGCAGAAGATATTTCTCGAAAATATATAAAAATAAGATATGAAATTTTACCTTACTTATATGATTTGTTTTACATCGCCTCTCAAAAAGGTTATCCTATCATGAGGCCATTGGTTTTTGAGTATCAAGGAGATGAAAATACTCATAAGATATACGATGAATTTATGTTGGGAGAAGGTCTTTTAGTTGCTCCTGTATATCTTCCTTCAAAAGAAAGAAGAGAGGTTTATTTACCTGAAGGAATCTGGTATGATTACTGGACGGGAAAAGAATTCAAAGGAAAAAACTATTACCTTGTGGATGCTCCTATAGATGTAATACCTCTTTTTGTAAAAGAAGGAGGAATACTGTTAAAACAGCAGCCTCAGTCTTTTATAGGGGAAAAGAAGCTGGAAGAATTAACAGTGGAGATATACAAAGGGAAAGAGGGACATTATCTCCATTATGAAGATGATGGAGAATCTTTCGCTTATACTAAAGGGGTTTATAACCTCTTTGATATAAGTTTTTGTTATAAAGAAGGAAGAATGGATATAAAATTTGATAAAATTCACTTTGGCTATGACAAAGGAGTTAAAAAGTATAAATTTATATTTAAAAATTTTGATGATATTAAAGAGGTTAAGATAAACGGCGAAAAATTTGATAGGGAAAGTTGTGTGTTTGAGTTAAAAAAATAGAGGTATTTTGCCTCTATTTTTTTACAAATCTTTCTATCAAAGATTGTTTAGCGTGTTGTTCTAAAAAGTCATCCAAGGGAATTAATTCTACTTTTCCATATTTTCTCTTTAAAGCATTTTCAATTAAAATATCTGCAAATTCGGGATTTTTGGGAAGTACTGGGCCATGGAGATATGTTCCATACACATTTTTATAAATGCATCCTTCTGTTTTATCTTCTCCATTATTTCCACTTCCAATTATTACTTTTCCTAAAGGATTAGATTTTCCAAGATAGGTTTTTCCGGAATGATTTTCAAAGCCTACCATTTTGAAGCTTTTTCTATTTATATTTGCTTCAATTACCACATTTCCTATCATCCTTTTGGTAGAAGCAATAGTCCACATATCTAATATACCAACACCTTCTAATTTATCACCTTTTGAGGTTTGATAATAATTTCCTAAAAGTTGATACCCACCGCATATACCTAATACTGTTAAACCGTCTTCAATAGCTGTTTTAAGATTTTTTCCCTTTTTAATTGTTAAATCGTCGCTTACAATTTTTTGTTCTCTATCAGATCCACCTCCTAAAAAAAGTATATCTATATCAGCAAAATTCGTGTTTGAATCTACTGTAATTGATTTTACTTCGGTTTCAATGTTTCGCCACTCACATCTTCTTTTTAATGCCAAAATATTTCCCAAGTCCCCGTATAAATTTAATAAGTCTGGATACATATGGCCAATGACAAGTTTCATTTTTTGTCCTCCTGTGAGTTTAAATATTTATTTACCTCATAAAGGGATGTATAATTGGGAAGTACTGCTATTAATTCTTCCTTAGTTAGCCCAGATATTGTATCAAGAGCTTTATCTATAGAGTTTATGACTTTTATTTTATTAATATCAAAGTTTGCATATTTTAGTCTTACTGCCATGTCTTCAGCTCTTAAACCAGAAGTTATTATATAATTTACCTTTGTTTTTGATAAAAAGTCTTCTAAGTTTACGTCCCACAACCAGGACACATCTCTTCCGTCAGCGTAGTTATCATTTATAGAGATTAAAAGGTTTAGAGGTTTATTAAATTGAGATAACATATTTAAAGTGCTTTCAAAACCGATTGGGTTTTTGATTAAATTTATTATCGCCTTTTTGTTTTTTATTTTAGTTTTTTGTAATCTTCCTTCTATAGGCCAATAGCTTTCTGTTGCTTTTGATATAGTGCTAAAGTTTATGTTCAACAAAATGCCAGCGGATATAGCTGCTAATAAATTATAAACATTGTATATGCCAATTAATCTACTTTTAAATGTAAGAATTTTATCTTTATAGTATAGATTAAAATTTATTCCATCTTCATTTAAAAATATATTAGTAGCTTTAAAATGAGGGTTTGGTCGCTTTTTGCCACAATTAGGGCAGTAATAATCTCCTAGTTGTCCGTAATATATTCTTTTGTATTTATATTTGTGGCCACAAATTGGACAGTATTTTTGTTCAAAAGAAGAGGAGTTAATTCCTTCAAGGTTGTCTTCAATTCCATAGTAAAAGACTTTCGATTTTATCTCATCTCCTATTGAAGCTGTAAAAGGTTCATCAGCATTTAACAGAACTATAGAGTCTTCAGGCAGTTTTAAAAGGGCTTCTTTTACTTTTTCTACTGTTGTGTCCAGTTCTCCGTATCTATCTAGCTGGTCTCTAAAAAAATTTGTTATTACTACAATGTTAGGTTTTACTTCTTCAATAATTACAGGCATGTTAGCTTCATCTACTTCGAAAACAGCTGCATTTTTATCTAAATTACCTAAAAAATTGCTGTTTTTTATTAAAGCAGTCGCAATTCCAGTTTTCATATTTGCTCCTTCTTTGTTGTGTACAACACTTTTCCCAGAAATGGCCAAAATATAGGCTATTAATCCAGAAGTTGTAGTTTTGCCATTTGTACCTGTTATTATTACTTTGTTTTCTTTTATAGGTTCAATTAACTTTTTTATTAATTTAGAATCAGATTTCAGAGCTATTTTTCCAGGTAAAGATGTTCCACCTTTTCCTGTTATTTTACAAGATATATTCACAAGTTTACCTAAGTTAACGCTTAAAAATTTCACTATTTACCACCTTCTAGTAAATTTTATTCCCTATTTTTACTTTTCTTTCTGGTTGAAGCAATACTACATTTCCTTCTTCATCATCTACTCCTAGTACTAAAACTTCGGATACGAAGTCTGCAATTTGTTTGGGTGGAAAATTTACTACACACACTACCAATTTATTGTACAAATCTTCTTTTTTATATAACTTTGTTATTTGAGCGCTAGACTTTTTAATACCTAATTCACCAAAGTCAATTTTTAACTTATAGGCAGGTTTTTTTGCTTTAGGAAAATTTTCAACTTCAATTATCTTTCCCACTCTTATGTCAAGTTTTAAAAAATCTTCATAAGTAGCCATTGAATTCACCTCAATTTAAGTATATTATATTATAGGTATATTTGTTAAGTATATTATATTATAGGCAATAATAAAAATAAAATTATTTCCTCTTCATTTCCCGGGAAATTTTTCGGGAAATCATTTGAATTGAGCAATTCTTAAAAGAATGATAAAATAAAACTGTTGGATAAATTTGCGGAGGTTGTGAATATGGCAAAGGATGAAACTTATACTGCGAGTCAAATACAAATATTAGAGGGTTTAGAAGCAGTAAGAAAAAGGCCAGGAATGTATATAGGTTCTACTGGCAGCAGGGGATTGCATCACCTTGTATACGAAGTAGTCGATAATAGTATAGACGAAGCATTGGCCGGCTATTGCAAAAATATAGTAGTTACTATACACAAAGATAATTCTATAACGGTTGAAGATGACGGAAGAGGTATACCTACAGATATTCACCCCAAAGTTGGAAAACCAGCTGTAGAAGTAGCTTTAACGATGTTACATGCAGGTGGAAAATTTAATAATGACGCTTACAAAGTATCGGGAGGATTGCATGGAGTAGGTGTTTCTGTTGTAAATGCATTATCTGAAAAATTAGAAGTTATTGTAAAACAACATAGGAAAATTTATAGGCAAATATATGAAAGAGGAGTTCCAAAAACGGATTTAGAGGTTATTGGAGAGACAGAAGAGACAGGTACAACTATTACTTTTAAGCCGGATAAGGAAATTTTTGAAGAAACTGTATTCGACTATGATGTATTGGCTCAAAGATTGAGAGAATTAGCGTTTTTAAATAAGGGCATAAATATCAAGCTCATAGACGAAAGGGACGGAAAAGAAGAGGTCTTTAATTATGAAGGTGGAATTATATCTTTTGTGAAATATCTCAATAGAAACAAAGAAGTTCTCCATGATGAGCCTATATACATGGAAGCAAAAAACACTGAATATGAAGTAGAGGTTTGCATGCAGTATAATAACAGCTATAATGAAAATATCTTTAGTTTTGCTAATAATATTGATACTAGAGAAGGTGGTACTCATCTAGTAGGCTTTAAAGCAGCTTTGACTAAAGTTATTAATGATTACGCAAGAAAATACGGAATTATAAAAGATAACGAGAAAAATTTACAGGGTGAAGATGTAAGAGAAGGACTTACAGCTATTGTAAGTGTAAAATTAAAAAATCCACAATTTGAAGGGCAGACTAAAACAAAATTAGGAAATTCTGAAATGAGGTCTATTGTAGAAAATGTAGTAACAGAAAAACTCACGGCTTTTTTAGAAGAAAATCCCTCAGTTGCAAAAATTATAGTAGAAAAAGCTACTCAAGCAGCAAGAGCAAGGGAAGCTGCAAGAAAAGCCAGAGAGCTTACCAGAAGAAAGTCTGCTCTTGAGAATACTACTTTGCCGGGTAAACTTGCCGACTGCTCAGAGAAAGACCCTTCTAAATGTGAGCTTTTCTTGGTAGAAGGTGACTCTGCAGGAGGTTCTGCTAAATCAGGTAGAAACAGCAGATTTCAAGCTATACTTCCACTCAGAGGAAAAATTTTAAATGTGGAGAAGGCAAGACTTGACAAGATACTGTCTAATGAAGAAATAAGAGCAATGATAACTGCTTTAGGTACTGGCGTAGGGGATGATTTTGATATAAGTAAGTTAAGGTACCACAAAATAGTTATAATGACAGATGCAGATGTAGACGGAAGCCATATTAGGACACTGCTTTTAACATTTTTCTATAGGTTTATGAGACCTTTAATTGAAAATGGAAATGTGTACATTGCTCAACCACCTTTATATAAAATTACAAAAGGCAAAAAAGTATATTATGCTTACTCGGATAGAGAATTAGACAAGATTTTAAATGAAATTGGAAGGGAAAATTATACTGTTCAAAGGTATAAAGGTCTTGGAGAAATGAATGCTGACCAGTTATGGGATACAACTATGGATCCAGAAAAGAGGACGATGCTTAAAGTTACATTAGAGGATGCGATAGCTGCAGATGAGGTTTTCACCATTTTGATGGGGGATAAAGTCGAACCAAGAAGGGAATTTATAGAAAAATATGCAAAAACAGTTAGAAATTTAGACATATAAAAGAGGTGGAATAGATGAGTGAAGAAAAAGAAAAAGTAATCCCGGTAGACATTGAAGATGAAATGAAAAAATCTTATATAGATTATGCGATGAGTGTAATT
Organism: Thermoanaerobacter uzonensis DSM 18761; assembly: GCF_900129115.1. Classification (NCBI taxonomy): domain Bacteria; kingdom Bacillati; phylum Bacillota; class Clostridia; order Thermoanaerobacterales; family Thermoanaerobacteraceae; genus Thermoanaerobacter; species Thermoanaerobacter uzonensis. The sequence goes on from NZ_FQUR01000013.1 coordinate 48,896, forward strand.
GTTGGAAGGGCACTGCCAGATGTGAGAGATGGCTTGAAACCAGTTCATAGAAGGATTCTCTATGCTATGAATGAGTTGGGATTAACTCCTGACAAGCCATTTAAAAAGAGCGTTGCAGTTGTTGGCGAAGTTTTAGGAAAATACCATCCTCACGGTGATGCGGCTGTTTATGATACTTTAGTGAGACTGGCACAGGATTTTTCAATGAGAGAAACTTTGATAGATGGACACGGAAACTTTGGAAGCATAGATGGAGACCCTCCAGCTGCCATGAGATATACGGAAGCGAGGCTTTCAAAAATTGCCCTTGAAATGCTTACAGATATAAATAAAGAAACAGTAGATTTTGTGCCAAACTTTGACGAGACTTTAAAAGAGCCAGTTGTGCTTCCTTCTCGATTTCCTAATCTTTTAGTCAACGGTTCTCAAGGAATTGCTGTAGGTATGGCTACCAACATTCCTCCTCACAATTTAGGAGAAGTCATAGATGGCATTGTCGCTTATATAGACAATCCTTATATTTCAGTAGATGAACTGATGAAGTATATAAAGGGACCTGACTTTCCTACAGGAGGAATAATTCTAGGAAGAGACGGTATAAAAGAGACTTATGAGACAGGAAGAGGTAAAATTGTTGTTAGGGCAAAGGCAGAAATTGAAGAACATCACGGTAAGATGAGAATCGTAATTACTGAAATCCCTTATATGGTTCTTAAAGCTAAGTTAATTGAAAAGATAGCTGAGTTAGTCCGTGACAAGCACATAGAAGGGATTTCTGATTTGAGAGATGAATCTGATAGGAATGGAATGAAAATTGTAATAGAGCTAAAAAGAGATGTCAATCCAAAGGTGATACTTAATAAACTTTACATGCACACACAAATGCAGCAGACCTTTGGAGCTATAATGTTAGCTCTTGTAGATGGAGAGCCAAAAATACTAAATTTAAAGCAGATTATAGAAAAGTATGTAGATCATCAAGCGGATGTTGTAACGAGAAGGACCAAGTTTGACTTAAGAAAAGCAGAAGAAAGAGCCCATATTTTAGAAGGGTTAAAAATCGCCCTTGACCACATTGATGAAGTGATAAACATAATAAGAAGTTCGAAGACAGAAGCAATTGCTAAACAAAATTTAATGGACAAGTTTGGGTTAAGCGAAAAACAAGCACAAGCGATAGTTGACATGAGATTAGGAAGGTTGACTGGGCTTGAAAGGCAAAAAGTAGAAGATGAGCTTAAGGAGTTAATTGAAAAGATAAAAGAATTAAAGGAAATTTTGGCAGATGAAAGAAAAGTGCTGGAAATAATCAAAAAAGAGCTTTTGGAAATAAAAGATAAATATGCTACTCCGAGGAAGACAAATATTGTAGCAAAAGAAGAAGAGTTAGATTTAGAGGATTTGGTGCAATTGGAAGATGTAGTTGTGACAATGACTCATTATGGATATATAAAGAGAATGCCTCTTGATACTTATAAGGCTCAAAAACGTGGAGGGAAAGGCATATTAGGTATATCTACAAGAGAAGATGATTTTGTAGAGGATATATTTATCACTACAACTCATGACAGACTGTTGTTTTTTACAAACAAAGGGAAGGTATATAGTTTAAGGACAATAGACATTCCTGAGACGGGAAGACAAGCAAAAGGCACGGCTATTGTCAATCTCATACAGATAGCTCAAGGAGAGAAAGTCACAGCGGTTATTCCTCTTAAAAAATCAGAAGATATTAAGTATATTGTGATGTGTACTAAAAAAGGCATAATTAAAAAGACTTCTATAGAAGAGTTTAGGTCAATTAAGAGAAATGGTATAATTGCTATCACGTTGGAAGAAAGTGATGAACTTATAAATGTAAAATTAACAAATGGAGAAAGAGAAATAATAATAGGGACTGCCAGAGGTTATGCTATAAGATTTAATGAAAAAGACATAAGACCTATGGGAAGAGTGGCGAAAGGTGTAATAGCTATTTCCTTGAGAGAAGATGATGAAGTGGTAGAAATGGACCTTGTTCATCCCAATAGTGAAATTTTAGTAGTAACAGAAAATGGCTTTGGGAAGAGAACGGACTTAGAGGAATACAGGCTTCAAACAAGAGCGGGAAAGGGAATAATCGCAATAAGGCTTAGCGAAAAGACTGGTAAATTGGTGTCTATACGGTCAGTAAATCCAGAAGATGAATTTATGATAATTTCTGCAAATGGAATTCTTATAAGAATGAAGGTATCTGATATTTCTAAGATGCACAGAGATACAAGAGGAGTAACTCTTATGAAGCTTGATGATGGGGACAGGGTTGTTTCTACTGCAAGAATAGAAAATGAAGAATAAAAATAAGCCCTCAATTTTTGGGGGCTCAGTTTGTTGACAAAGTCAAAAAATTTTAAAGGAGATATTTTGCATCGTCGTTCCGATGTTCCAAAGCGACAAAACTAAAGCTCGACCTTCGGGCTCCGGCAGGGTACCGGGCACATTCGACCTCCTTGTCTTAGTGCCCGCCTCCGCCATCCATGGCTTCGGCCCTGCCTACACCCTCGGTCTTGCTAAGTTTTGTTGCCGCTTTGTCACAAGTCACTCCTTATACAAAATATCTCCTTTACGAAAGTTTGTCTACATTCTGAGCCCTCAAATTTGTGGGGGCTTATTTTTTAAAAGCTCTTTCATATTGTTTTGGCCAGTCTTCCTTTGAAGTGTAAGTATGCAGAACCCAATAGGGATTTCTTAAGAGCTCTCTTCCCAGTGCAACCAAGTCTGCCCTTTCATTTGAAAGAATTTCTTCTGCAAGCTCTTGTGTCGTTATTAATCCTACTGCAGAAGTTTTTATATTACAGTGTTTTTTAATTGCTTCAGCGTATTTAACTTGATATCCGGGATATAGGTTTATATCAACATTTAAAAGTCCTCCACTGCTTACATCAATTAAATCAACTTTGTTTCTTATCATGTTGATATATTCTACCATCATATCTATGTTTATTCCGCCTTCAATGTAATCATCTGCAGATACACGCACAAAAATAGGCTTGTTTTGAGGCCAATTTTTTCTAACTTCATCTATAACTTCAATTAAAAATCTTGCTCTATTTTCAATACTACCACCGTATTCATCTTTTCGTTTATTTGAAAGAGGAGAAAGAAATTCATGAATTAAATAGCCGTGAGCTGCATGTATTTCAACAACATCATAACCTGCTAAATGAGCCCTTTTGGCAGCTTCTCCAAAAGCTTTTACTATATATTTTATTTCCTCAATTGATAATTCTCTCGGAAGTTTGTAGTGTTCTCCTGCTTTAATAGGAGAAGGTCCTATGACATCCTCGTAGGATATATTACATTTTCTTCCTGCATGAGCAAGCTGTATTCCCATCACAGCGCCATTTGCCTTGCAGATGTCTACAATTCTTTTTAATTTTTCAGCCTGCTCATCATTCCATATACCAAGGTCATGGTCGGTTATTCTTCCTCTGCTTTCAACAGCTGTAGCTTCTTGCACAATAAGTCCTACTCCACCAATAGCCCTTGTGGCATAATGAACTATATGCCAGTCATTTGGCATTCCATCTGTAGAAGCTGTATACATACACATGGAAGACATCATGATTCTATTTTTGATTGTAATATCTTTTATTTTCAAAGGTATATGTAAAATACCCATAAAAACTCTCCTTTCTTGAGATTTCTAATTTTAATCATAATACATAACTTTTCAAAAACCAAATTAGAAAAATATTTAAGTTTAATGTAATTTAGACAATTTAATGATAGCTTAAAAAAGAGCAATTTTTTTGGGGGATATTTAAAATTTTTTAGTAAATGTAAACGATAGATTATTGAAAATTTACAAATAATTTAGTTGACTAAAGCAGAAGATGCTGCTAAAATAACAAGTAACTTTATTCGGATTTGTATTTTTAAAATGATAAAGAATAAAAGCGATGAAGGTGAGGGGTATGTGCGTAGGCTTAAGAGAGCCGGTGGCTGGTGCAAACCGGTGCCGAGGCGCATATTAGATCGCTCTGGAGCTGTATAGCTGAACGGTGGTAAGCTTATTAGGCTATACCGGGATTACCCGTTACAGGTCAAGTTGTATGACTTGGTGAGGCTATTGCCGTGAGGTAATAGCGAAAACAGGTGGTACCGCGTGGAGGAAATCCCCGCCCTGTGCTTTCAGGGCGGGGAATGATTTTTATAGGGGGTGATAATTTGCACATTATATCTGTCCTTGTTAACAATCATCCAGGAGTCTTGTCAAGGGTAGTGGGTCTTTTTTCAAGAAGAGGTTACAATATTGAAAGCCTTGCAGTAGGTACGACAGAAAGAGAAGATATTTCAAGGATAACTTTGACAGTGGAAGGAGATGATTATACAGTTACACAGGTGATAAGGCAACTTAATAAACTCGTAGATGTGTTGACAGTACAAAACATAGGGGCAAGGGATAATGTTTCTCGAGAATTGCTGTTAGTTAAAGTAGGTTATGATTCAAACACAAGGGATGACATAATGCACATTGTGGATACTTTTAGAGCAAAGGTTATAGATATTTCAATGGACTCATTGATTATAGAACTTACTGGAGATAATGAAAAGATAAATGCTTTTATAAATTTAATAAATAAGTTCGATGTAAAAGAACTTGTCAGGACAGGACTTGTATCTTTAGAGAGAGGCAATAAAACACTAAAAGAATATGAGGGGGAATTGTAATGGCAAAGATGTATTATGACAAGGATGCAGATTTGAATTTGCTTAAAAACAAGAAAATCGCAATAATAGGTTTTGGAAGTCAAGGTCATGCTCATGCACTAAATTTAAGAGATTCTGGACTTGATGTAGTAGTTGGTCTTTACGAGGGAAGTAAATCAAAAGAAAGGGCAGAAAAAGAAGGGCTGAAAGTTTATACAGTTGAGGAAGCAGCTAAAGTAGCAGATATCATAATGATACTGATACCGGATGAAAAACAGGCAAAAGTCTATAAAGAAAGCATAGAAAAAAATCTTACAGAAGGTAAAGCTCTTGCCTTTGCTCATGGTTTTAACATTCATTTTAAACAGATTGTTCCTCCTGAAAATGTAGATGTGTTTATGGTAGCTCCAAAAGGTCCTGGACATCTTGTAAGAAGGGTATATCAAGAAGGAAAAGGAGTTCCAAATCTTGTAGCTGTATATCAGAATTACACTGGTAAGGCTTTTGAAATAGCTTTAGCCTATGCAAAAGGAATAGGAGGTACACGGGCAGGTGTTATTGAAACTACATTTAAAGAGGAAACAGAAACAGACCTTTTTGGAGAGCAAGCTGTTCTTTGTGGTGGAGTTACAGAACTTATGAAAGCAGGATTTGAAACATTAGTAGAAGCTGGTTATCAGCCAGAAATAGCTTATTTCGAATGTGTGCATGAAATGAAACTTATAGTTGACCTAATATACGAAGGTGGTTTTAGTTATATGAGATATTCTATTTCGGATACTGCAGAATTTGGAGACTATATGACAGGAAAGAGGATAATAACAGAAGAGACTCGAAAAGAGATGAAAAAAGTTTTGTCAGAAATACAATCAGGAAAATTTGCAAAAGAGTGGCTTTTAGAAAATCAGGTAGGAAGACCACAGTACAATGCTATAAAAGAAAAAGAGGCAAATCATCTTATTGAAAAAGTTGGTAAAGGTTTGAGAGAAATGATGGCTTGGATTAAAAAAGAATGAATAAGGAGGTAGATAGGCATGGGGGTCAAAAGAGTCATTGTTTTTGACACTACATTACGAGATGGTGAGCAGACTCCTGGCGTCAATTTTAACATTAACGATAAATTTGAAATAGCAAAACAGTTGGTATCATTAGGAGTAGATGTCATAGAGGCAGGATTTCCAGCAGCTTCTAATGGAGATTTTGAAGCAGTTAAAAATATTGCTGATAAATTAAAAGGTGTTACTATTGCTGCAATGGCAAGGTCTGTAAAGGAGGACATAGACAGAGCCAGCAGTGCTTTGAAAAATGCTGAAAGGTCGAGATTACACGTTTTTATCGCAACTTCTGATATACATCTTAAATATAAACTTAAGATGTCAAGAGAAGAAATGCTCCAAAGAGCTGTTGAAATGGTAAAGTACGCAAAAGGAAAATTTGATGAAATTGAATTTTCAGCAGAAGATGCTTCAAGAACTGATTGGGACTTTTTAGTAAAAGTTTTTAGTGAGGTAATCGATGCAGGAGCGAATGTAATAAATGTGCCCGATACTGTGGGATATGCGATGCCAAGAGAATTTGGAGAACTCATAAAATACATCAGAAATAATATTCCCGACATCGATGGAGTAATGATAAGTGCTCATTGTCACAATGATTTAGGAATGGCTGTAGCGAATTCCTTGTCTGCCATAGAAAATGGAGCGACTCAAGTAGAAGTGACTGTAAACGGAATAGGAGAAAGGGCAGGAAATGCAGCTATGGAAGAAGTAGTAATGGCATTAAACACGAGAAAAGATTATTTTGGCCTTGTTCACGGAATAAACACTAAAGAGATATACAATACAAGCAAACTGGTAAGCAAACTTACAGGGATTAACCTCCAACCTAATAAAGCAATTGTAGGTGCTAATGCTTTTAGGCATCAAGCGGGAATTCACCAACATGGAGTTATAAACAACAGAGCTACTTATGAGATAATGAAACCAGAAGATATCGGAATAGTTCCAGATACTTTTGCATTAGGTAAGCTATCAGGAAGAAATGCTTTTGAATTAAAAGTCAGACAATTGGGGTATAACAATCTTTCGTCAGGAGAGTTAAGTGATGCTTTTAGAAGGTTTAAAGATTTGGCAGACAGAAAAAAGGTCATTGTAGATGAGGATATAAGATTTGTTGTTGAAGAGACTTTGGAAGAGTTTAGAAGTCTTAAGGAGGGAGAAGCTTGGGCTTAACATTGACACAAAAGATATTGTCAGCAAAAATTGGTAAAAAAGTCAAAGCGGGGGAGTTAATTGAAGTTGATGTGGATATGGTATTAGGCAATGATGTTACTGCTCCTGTTGCTATAAAGGAGTTTAAAAAAATAGGAAAAGAAGAGGTATTTGACAAGACTAAAATTGCCCTTGTCCCTGATCATTTTGTTCCTAATAAGGACATAAAATCGGCGGAGCAAGTGAATATAATGAGAAAATTTGCAAAAAAACATGGAATAGTAAATTTCTTTGAAGTAGGGCAAATGGGGATAGAGCACGCACTTTTACCCGAAAAAGGACTTGTACTTCCGGGGGATGTTGTCATAGGTGCTGATTCTCACACTTGCACCTATGGCGCTCTTACTTGTTTTTCTACAGGGGTAGGAAGCACTGACATGGCGGCAGCAATGGCGACAGGCAAGGCGTGGTTTAAAGTGCCAGAAGCTATAAAATTCGTTTTAAAAGGCGATTTGCAAAAATGGGTAAGTGGAAAAGATGTTATCTTGTATATAATCGGAAAAATAGGAGTTGACGGAGCTTTATACAAATCTATGGAATTTACAGGGAATATAAAAGCTTTGTCAATGGATGATAGATTCACAATCGCCAATATGGCAATAGAAGCAGGGGCTAAAAACGGTATTTTCGATTTTGACGAAATTACCGAAGCATATGTTAAAGGGAGAGCAAAAAGAGAGTATAAGGTATTTGAAAGGGATGTAGATGCTGAGTACAGTGAAGTTTATGAGATAAATTTGGATGAGATAAAGCCTCAAATAGCATTTCCTCATTTGCCTGAAAACACCAGAAATATTGATGAGGTTGGAAAAGTGAAAATAGACCAAGTGGTTATTGGTTCTTGTACCAATGGACGTATATCAGACATGGAGATAGCTTATAAGATATTGAAGGGTAAAAAGGTTCATCCTGATGTAAGACTTTTAATTTTCCCCGCAACACAGGAAATATACTTAGAATGTGTTAAAAGAGGTTACATCGAAGAGTTTATAAAAGCAGGTGCAGCAGTATCTACTCCTACGTGTGGTCCTTGCCTTGGCGGACATATGGGAATTTTGGCTAAAGGAGAAAGGGCACTGGCTACTACTAATAGAAATTTTGTAGGAAGAATGGGACATCCTGAGAGTGAAGTGTATCTTTCAAGTCCAGCTGTTGCGGCGGCTTCAGCTATTGCAGGATATATCGTAAGTCCAGAGGAGGTAGAATGATGCAGGGGAAAGCCATAAAATATGGGGACAATATAGATACAGATGTTATAATACCAGCAAGGTATTTAAACACATCAGACCCACAAGAATTGGCACAGCATTGCATGGAAGATTTAGACAAAGAGTTTAAAAACAAAGTTCAAGAAGGAGATATACTGGTTGTAGGTGAAAATTTTGGTAGTGGATCCTCCAGAGAGCATGCGCCAATTGCTATTAAAGCATCTGGTATATCCTGTATAATTGCTAAGTCGTTTGCAAGAATTTTTTTCAGAAATGCGATAAATATAGGGCTTCCGATATTAGAATGCAAAGAGGCAGTAGATGGGATTGAAGAAGGTGATATTGTTTTGGTTGATACAGATAATGGAATCATAAAAAATTTGACTAAAGGAACAGAATTTAAAGCTCAACCCTTTCCTGACTTCATAAAAGAAATAATGAAATATGGTGGACTTATAAATTATGTCAGAGAGAAGGTGTGACAATTGTTTAAAATTGCTGTTTTGCCTGGAGATGGAATTGGACCTGAAGTCATAGAAGAAGGGTTAAAAGTTTTGTCTGCTATAGAAGACAAGTACAAACTTAAATTTGATGTAAAAAAGTATCCATTTGGGGGAGATGCTATAGATAAATATGGTGTTCCCTATCCGGAGGAGACAAAAAATGCATGTCTTTCTAGCGATGCTGTTCTTTTGGGAGCAGTAGGGGGACCTAAATGGGATGACCTTGAGGGGGATAAAAGGCCAGAGGCGGGTCTTCTGGCTTTGAGAAAAAGCCTAGGGGTTTATGCAAATCTAAGACCTGCTGTTCTTTATCCTCCTTTAAAAGAAGCTTCTCCTTTAAAAAACGAATTATTACAAGAGGTGTTAGATATTCTTGTGGTAAGAGAACTTACTGGTGGTATTTATTTTGGACCGAGAGGAACAGTTGCTATAGATTATGGTTTTAAGGCTTATGATACAGAAGTGTACCAGACTTCAGAGATAGAAAGGATAGCAGTTATTGCTTTTGAAGCGGCTTTAAAGAGGAAAAAGAAAGTCACTTCTGTAGACAAGGCAAACATTTTGGATTCTTCAAGATTGTGGAGAAAAACGGTAGAAGAAATAAGTAAGAGATATCCTGATGTTGAGTTAAACCATATGTATGTAGATAATTGTGCTATGCAACTAATTAAAAATCCTTCTCAATTTGATGTAATTCTCACTTCCAATATGTTTGGCGATATATTAAGTGACGAGGCTTCCCAACTTACAGGTTCTATAGGTATGCTTCCCTCTGCTAGCTTAAGAGAAGATAAAGTAGGACTTTATGAACCTATACATGGTTCAGCTCCAGATATTGCTGGAACAAAAAAAGCAAATCCTTTAGCTACAATACTGTCAGTTGCTATGATGCTGGAATATTCTTTTGACCTTATAGATGCTGCTAATGACATAAAGGATGCAGTAAATAAAGTTTTAGAGGCAGGTTATAGGACTTTAGATTTAGGAAAGGGAATAATTTTAAATACTCAGGAGATGGGAGATAAAGTGGTAGAGTATGTAAAGGGGTGAAGAGATTGATAAGCGATAGCATAAAAAAAGGAGTTGAAAAGGCGCCGCATAGGTCACTTTTATATGCTTTAGGCCTTACAGATGAAGAAATAAAAAGGCCGATTATTGGTGTGGCAAATTCAAAAAACGAAATTATACCAGGACATATTCACCTTGACAAAATAGCTGAAGCTGTAAAAGCAGGCATCAGAATGGCAGGAGGAACTCCTATAGAGTTTTCCACTATTGGTGTTTGTGATGGCATTGCCATGAACCATAAAGGTATGAAATACTCTTTAGGGAGTAGAGAACTTATTGCAGATAGCATTGAAATCATGGCAATGGCCCATGGTTTTGACGGGCTTGTGCTTATACCTAATTGCGACAAAATAGTGCCAGGAATGCTTATGGCAGCAGCACGACTTAATATTCCTGCAATAGTTGTAAGCGGAGGCCCAATGCTTGCAGGAAAGTGTAATGGAGATACCTGTGATTTGAGCAGTGTTTTTGAAGCGGTAGGGGCTCACAAGGTTGGTAAAATCACTGAGGAAGACCTCTACAGAATAGAGCTTAACGCTTGCCCTACCTGTGGTTCCTGCTCTGGTATGTTTACCGCAAATACTATGAATTGCTTGACAGAAGCTTTAGGAATTGGACTTCCAGGAAATGGCACAATTCCAGCTGTTTATTCTGAAAGGATAAGACTTGCAAAACAAGCTGGAATAAAAATCATGGAGCTTGTAGAGAGAGGAATTAAGCCTTCCAATATACTTACAAAAGAGGCATTTATAAACGCCTTTAGTATAGACATGGCTTTAGGTGGTTCTACAAATACAGTATTGCACTTAAAAGCTATAGCTCATGAGGCAGGCGTAGATATACCTTTAAATGAGATTAATGAGATTAGTGCAAGAGTACCTAATTTATGTAAATTAAGTCCTGCAGGGAAATACCACATAGAGGACCTTTATTTTGCAGGCGGAATTTCAGCTGTTTTAAAAGAGCTGACGAAAGCTAATCTTATAAATATTGAAGCATTAACAGTTACAGGAAAGACATTAGGAGAGAATATAAAAGACGCTAAAGTTTTAAATCATGATGTGATAAGGCCAATAGACAACCCTTACAGCAGTACTGGAGGTCTTGCGATACTGTACGGGAACATTGCAAGAGAAGGAGCTGTTGTAAAAGCATCTGCTGTCGCAAAAGAGATGTTAAGACATGAAGGACCAGCAAAGGTATTTAATTCTGAAGAAGAAGCCATAGCTGCAATATATGGAGGAAAAATACAAAAAGGCGATGTGGTAGTAATAAGATACGAAGGTCCAAAAGGTGGGCCGGGAATGAGAGAAATGTTAAGTCCTACTTCAGCTCTTGCGGGTATGGGACTTGACAAAGAGGTCGCTCTTATAACAGACGGTAGATTTTCAGGTGCAACAAGAGGAGCTTCCATAGGACATGTCTCTCCGGAAGCTATGGAAGGAGGAGAAATAGCGATTATTGAAGATGGGGATATTATTGAAATTGATATTCCCGCAAGAAAAATTAATGTGAAATTAACTGATGAGGAGATTAAAGAAAGAATGAAAAGATGGGTAAGGCCTGAACTAAAGATAAAAAATGGTTATATGGCAAGATATGCAGAACAGGTGACTTCTGCAAATACAGGTGCGGTTTTTAAGGGGGGAGGTATATGAAGTTAAAAGGAGCGCAAGTAGTTATAGAAGTTTTAAAAGAGATGGGCGTTGATACTATATTTGGCATACCAGGAGGAGCAGTTATTCCCATTTATGATGCTCTTTATGACTCTGATATAAGGCATATTTTAGCTACTCACGAGCAAATGGCAGCTCATATGGCAGATGGTTACGCAAGAGTTACGGGAAGAGTTGGGGTTTGCTTTGCTACCTCTGGCCCCGGTTCTACCAATCTTGTAACGGGTATAGCTAATGCTTATATGGATTCAGTACCTGTTGTGGCGATAACAGGACAGGTTCCTACAAATCTTATAGGAAAGGACGCTTTTCAAGAGGTTGACATAACAGGAATTACCATGCCTATAACTAAACACAACTTTATTGTAAAGTCTCCTGATAAATTAGCAGATACAATAAGGCAGGCATTTGCAATAGCCAAAAGTGGAAGGCCTGGTCCTGTGTTAGTTGATATTCCAAAAGATATACAGAATGCTGATATAGAATATGTTAAGGAAATGGGAGATAGTATTAATATAAAAAGCAATGTCAATGGAATAGTTTCGCAAAAAGAGTTAGACAAAGCCATTGAATTCATTTTGAAAAGTAGAAAACCTGTAATATTTGCAGGAGGAGGAGTGATTTGGGGAGAAGCATCAGAGGAACTTATAGAATTTGCAGAGAAGACCAATATACCTGTTGCTACTTCTTTAATGGGGTTAGGATGCTTTCCAGAAGACCATCCTTTGTCATTAGGTCTTATTGGCATGCATGGAAGCAGATTTGCAAATTTGGCTGTGTATAAATCAGACCTTGTGATAGCAATAGGGACAAGATTTAGCGACAGAGTCGCTGGCAAAGCAGGAGGACTTGCTCCAAATGCTAAAATAATCCATATTGATATTGACCCTGCAGAATTAGGGAAAAACGTGGAAGTGGAGGTAGCAGTTATAGGCAAAGTAAAAGAAGTATTGAAACTTTTAACGAATAAACTTCCATTCATTGAGAGAAAAGAATGGTTAGAGGAAATTTCTTTCTTGAGAGAAAAGCACGGATTAAAGTATAAAAACGATGAAGTTTTGAGGCCTCAGTGGATAGTAGAAAAAATTCAACAGCTTTCAAACGATGACCTTATAATAGCCACTGAAGTGGGACAAAATCAAATGTGGGCTGCGCAGTATTATAAATTTAAACAGCCCAGGACTTTTGTTACCTCAGGAGGACTAGGGACAATGGGCTTTGGGCTTCCTGCTGCAATAGGTGCACAAGTGGGAAAGCCAGATAAAAGAGTTGTAAACATTGCAGGTGATGGAAGTTTAAGAATGAATATACATGCCTTAGAAACAGCTGCTGTATATAATATTCCGGTTATAACGGTACTACTCAACAACCAAACTTTAGGAATGGTAAGACAGTGGCAAAATCTTTTGTATGACAAGAGATTTTCTCACACAGATTTGAATGCAAATTTGAATTTTGCTAAGCTTGCAAATGACTTTGGAGTAGAAGGAATAAGAATTACAACAAAGGAAGAATTCGAAAAAGCTTTTAGAAAAGCCTATAGCGAAAATAGACCTTTTATGATAGAATGTATTATAGATAAAGATGAAATGGTGCTTCCTTTTATTCCTGCAGGTGGTACTGTTGAAAATACAATTGGATAAAACCTTCGGGGATCGGTGAAATTCCGTACCGGCGGTATAGCCCGCGAGCCTTTTGGCAGACTCGGTGAAATTCCGAGGCCGACAGTTAAAGTCTGGATGGGAGAAGGAGAAATATTCCCCAGGGAATATATTCTCTGGGGTTTTTTTAACCCTGAAGGTTTAACCTTCAGGATTTTTTAGTATAGGAGGGATTAAATTGGAAGAATATATGAAAAGGGCTTTAAAACTGGCTGAAAAAGGATGGGGATACACAAACCCTAATCCACTTGTGGGTGCTGTAATAGTTAAAAATGGAAAAATAGTAGGTGAGGGTTATCATGAATATTTTGGAGGTCCCCATGCTGAAGTAAATGCATTAAAAAATGCAGTTGAAGATGTCAAAGGTTCTACTATGTTTGTAACACTTGAACCTTGCAGCCATTATGGCAAAACACCACCTTGTGTTGAAGAAATAATTAAATCTGGCATTAAGAGAGTGTATATAGCGATGGAAGACCCAAATCCTAAAGTTAGCGGAAATGGTATAAAAAGGTTAAAAGAGGCGGGAATAGAAGTACATGTGGGGATGATGGAGAAAGAAGCGAGGAAACTCAACGAAATATTTGTTAAATATATTACGACAAAATTTCCCTTTGTGATATTAAAATCTGCTATGAGTATTGATGGTAAGATTGCTTGTTATAATGGAATTTCTAAATGGATTACAAATGAGAAATCAAGAAAATTTGCTCATAAAATAAGAGGACGTGTATCCGCGATTATGGTTGGGATAAATACAGTAATTAAGGATAACCCAATGCTTACAACAAGGTTGGAGGGGTATAAAAATCCTGTAAGGATTATTGTGGATAGTAGAGGTAGAATTCCACTTGACTCAAATGTAATAAGAGACAAAACGGCAAAAACGATAATTGCTACAACAGAACTTATGCTAAACAATGTGAGAAAGAAGCTTGAAGATATGGATATTGAAGTTATTATATTAAAGAACGACAGTGGAAAAGTACCTTTAAAAGAGCTAATGATAAAACTTGGAGAGAGGGGGATTGATAGTGTATTGATTGAAGGCGGTGGGACATTAAATTGGTCTTTATTTAAAGAGGGAATTGTTGATAAAGTTATGTTTTTTATATCACCTAGAATAATAGGAGGGAAAAATGCTTTAACACCTGTAGAAGGTACAGGTTTTTCGGATATAGGAAATTCAATAGAATTAAAAGATGTGGAGATTGATAGAATAGATGATGATATACTAATAACAGCATATGTAAGAAAGTAGGTTATGGCGGATGTTTACTGGAATTATAGAAGAAACAGGAACTGTTAAAAATATTATACATGGTACTTTTACAAAAATTGTTATTAAATGTAGCAAAGTCCTTGAGGGAACAAAAATAGGTGATAGTATAGCAGTTAACGGTGTATGTTTAACTGTTACTAATATGTCAAACGAAAGTTTTGCAGCTGACGTTATGCCTGAAACCATGAGAGCAAGCAATTTAAAAGATTTAAAAATTGGAAGCATTGTCAATCTTGAAAGAGCACTTCAAGTTGGAAGGAGAATGGGTGGGCATATCGTAACTGGTCATATAGATTGCGTTGGAAAAATCATAGACAAAAGGCAGGAAAAAAATGCTTTTATATTTAAGATAGCTATAAATGAGAAATTTGCAAAATACATTGTGCGGAAGGGAAGTATTGCGGTTGATGGTATAAGTTTAACGGTTGTTGAGGATGGATATGATTCTTTTGCTATTTCAGTTATTCCACATACAATGCTTAAGACCACATTGGGTTATAAAAGGGTAGGAGATAGTGTAAATATCGAAGTTGATATACTTTCTAAATATGTAGAAAAACTAATAGGAAAAAAGGATATAAAAGATTTATTAAAAGAAAATGGATTTATATAGATGTGGATGACTTCTCTAAGTTAAGGGGGAAAGACCGATGTTTGATAGGATAGAAGATGCAATAGAAGATATAAAGCAAGGGAAAATGATTATTGTGGTAGATGATGAAAATAGGGAAAATGAAGGCGACTTAGTTATGGCAGCAGA
This sequence comes from Thermoanaerobacter uzonensis DSM 18761, assembly GCF_900129115.1. Lineage (NCBI taxonomy): Bacteria > Bacillati > Bacillota > Clostridia > Thermoanaerobacterales > Thermoanaerobacteraceae > Thermoanaerobacter > Thermoanaerobacter uzonensis. The sequence goes on from NZ_FQUR01000013.1 coordinate 64,016, forward strand.
AAAAGTTACAGGAGAACACATTAATTTTATGATAAAATATGGACGGGGTCTTGTATGTGTTCCAATGACAGAAAAGAGACTTAATGAGCTTGGCATTTACCAAATGGTTGAGAATAACACTGACCATAAAGAAACTGCTTTTACTGTATCTGTAGATTATAAAGAATGTACCACTGGTATTTCTGCATTTGAAAGAGCACTGACGGTGAAGAAATTAGTAGATAATAATTCAAAGCCAGAAGATTTTACAAAGCCGGGACATATCTTTCCTTTAAGAGCAAAAGATGGTGGTGTCTTAGTAAGAGCAGGACATACAGAAGCGGCTGTAGACCTTGCAGTTCTTGCGGGACTCAAACCTGCTGGAGTAATATGCGAAATCATAAAAGACGATGGGAATATGGCAAGATTACATGACCTTTTGGAGTTTGCAAAAAAATTTGGATTAAGAATCATATCTATTGAAGATTTGATAAAGTACAGAATGAAAAATGAAATACTTGTGAGAAGGGTAGCACAGGCGAAACTTCCAACAAAATATGGGAATTTTGAAATTGTCGGGTATGAAGAAATATTAACAGGAAAACAGCATGTAGCTCTGATTAAAGGAGACATAAATAGGGACCCTGTACTTGTGAGGATACATTCAGAGTGCCTGACGGGGGATATATTGGGGTCGTTAAGATGTGACTGTGGTGACCAGCTTCATGCGGCAATGGAAAGAATAGGACAGGAAGGAGGGGTACTAGTTTATTTGAGGCAGGAAGGAAGGGGCATAGGACTTTTAAACAAGATTAAAGCGTATCATCTGCAGGATCAAGGATTTGATACTGTTGAAGCGAATATTAAGCTTGGCTTTCCACCCGATTTAAGAAAATACAGTATAGCTGCACAGATTTTGAAAGATATAAGAGTTAAAAAGATAAGGATTATGACAAATAATCCACAAAAAATTATGGAATTATCAGAGTATGGTCTTGATGTTGTAGAAAGGGTTTCTATAGAAATTTGTCCAAATCATTATAATGAAAAATACCTCAAAACAAAAAAGGAAAAAATGGGACATCTAATTTTGGAAGTGTGAAATACCACAAAAAGGAGAGTGTATAGTTTATGAAAATATATGAAGGAAAACTTATAGCAGAAGGAAAGAAATTTGGAATTGTGGTAAGCAGATTCAATGAATTTATAACGGGAAAACTTCTCGAAGGGGCACTTGATGCCTTAAAAAGGCATGGTGCTTTAAATGAGGATATTGAAATTGCGTGGGTACCTGGAGCATTTGAAATACCACTTATAGCTAAAAAAATGGCTGAATCTAAAAGGTATAATGCAGTAATTGCACTTGGAGCAGTAATAAGAGGAGAAACACCCCATTTTGATTACGTTGCAAATGAGGTATCAAAAGGTATTGCAAAAATATCTCTTGATACAGAAGTTCCAGTTATATTCGGTGTTCTTACCACAGATACAATTGAGCAAGCTATTGTAAGGGCAGGAACAAAGAGTGGCAATAAAGGTTTTGAGGCAGCTGTTACTGCAATAGAGATGGCAAATCTAATGGAGGAAATAAAATAAGGGCAAAAAGCCCATCTTTTATTTCCAAGGAGGGATAATTTCTGCTTTTTGAAGAGCTTTAAATACTACCACAAATACAGGCCCCATGATAAACCCTGTAAAACCAAAAAGTTTTGCACCTATAAACATAGAAAGAAGTATCACGAGAGGGTGCAATCCTATTGTATATCCTAATATTTTTGGTTCTACTATTTGTCTCACAACTGTTATAAATCCATACAATATCAAAAGATATATTCCTATCATGTAATTTTTTGTAATTATATGGTATATAGCCCACGGAATGAGTACAAAACCGGACCCTAATGCAGGGAGAAGGTCTGCTAAACTTACTAAAAGTCCTAAAAGGAGATAGTATTTAATACCTATGATAGCAAGACCTATAGAAGCTTCCACAAAAATCATAAATAAAACAATAAAAGTGGCTTTAAGATATCCAAACATTGTTCTAAAAAGGTCTATTTGAATATTCTTAGCGTGCATTGACCATTGTGAAGGAAACTGCCTTTTTATAAAGTCTAATATTATATACTTGTCTTTACTCATAAAAAAAGCAGATACAAAAGAGATTAAAGTCATAAAGAGAAAATTGGGTAATTTAGTAGCAAGAGTCAAAAGCCATGTAGCAATTTGTTTAGCTAGAGCTGAAATATTATTTGCAATTGTTTGTATTTCACCTTCAATAAACGATGTAATATCAGGAGGAAGAGTCACATAATATAATTTTATTCTTTCAATTAGGTTTAAAACATAGTTATTTATATTTTCTGTATGATGGGTAGCTATATCAGCTAAAGTATTTAGTTCATAAACCAATTGTGTTATTGCAAGAGCAATTAAAGAACTTATTATACCAATTAACAATAAAAGTAATAAAAAAGATGCTAATCCTCTTGGCACCTTTAATTTTTTTTCCAAGAAATTTACACCAGGATCAATTATTACAGCAAAAAGCAAAGCAACTACAAATGGCATCAAGAAAGGAATAATTTTAAATATGACCAAGTAAAATATAATAAAGACAGCAACAATGAGTAGTGTTTTTTTTATTATATCACCGTATCTCAATAGAAAATTATTCACCGTTTTGACCTCCTTCCTTTTTATTATAATATGAGAATTGATAAAAGTCTATCATTAAGAGTAATTGTTGTCTGTAATAAAAAAATCCGCCGAAACGGATTTTTCAAAGGGCGGTTTTTATTTTTGCTATTTCTTTTGATTTTTGTGCAAGTTCACTTCTCGTTATAAGTCCTTTTTCTACCAGTAAATCTATGAGGGAAAGTAAAGCCAGTAAATTTTTGTACTCTGTGTCTTTTATTTCAGCTAAATCTAAAAGATACTCTATTTCTTTCATTTTACATCTCTCCCAAAAAATTCTTTAATTTTATTATTAACAGATATTAGAAAAAATATACATACAAAATAAAAAAATTAGAATTTGTTTGAAGTTTATGTTATAATATCACTGTACTTTTAAGTGAGGAGAGAAAATATGGGCAAAAATGTGCAAAAAGAAATATTAAGCTGGATATTTACTATAGCTCTTGCTTTTTTAATTGCAATGTTCATAAGGACCTATGTTTTTGAATTGGTAGATGTACCTACCGGTTCAATGCTAAATACTATTCAAATAAATGATAAATTTATTGTAAACAAATTTATATACAGGTTTGAACCTGTCAAAAGAGGGGATATTGTAGTATTTCGTTTTCCTGACGATCCAAAGGTTAATTTTGTAAAAAGAGTTATTGGTATTGGTGGAGATGTGATTGAAATAAAAAATGGTCAGTTAATAAGAAATGGGAAAGTAGTGAAGGAACCTTATATAAAAGAACCAATGAAGGGAAATTTTGGTCCATATGTAGTTCCACCTGGTCATTATTTTATGCTGGGAGATAATAGAAACCAATCGATGGATAGTAGGTTTTGGGAACACAAGTACGTATCGAAAGATCAAATTTTGGGCAAAATAGTCTTTAGAATATGGCCTCCCGATCGAATTGGTTCTATGTCTGGAAAATAGCTATTGAAAGTAAAGTGATAAAGTAGTATAATATTGAAAAAAGAAATATGTTGGCAATGAAGGGACGAGTAGTAAGTATAAACTTTTAAGAGAGCTGGTGGCGGGTGAGAACCAGTAAGTTTTACTTATGAATTCCATCCCGGAGCTAAGGTGTAATGACCTTCGGGCGACCGTTAAATCATGTGGAGGGCTTGTTTAAGCCGAAAGAGGGTGGCAACACGGTATTCCCGTCCCTTTATGGGACGGGAATTATTTTTTAAAGGAGGTGTATCAGGTGTTAGATGTAAAAAGAATAAGAAGCAATCCTGAAGCTGTAAAGCGGGCTATTGAGCTTAAAAAAGACAAGGCAGATATAGATAAATTTTTAGAATTAGATGAGAAAAGAAGGCAGATGTTAGTAGAATTAGAAGCATTAAAAAATCGGCGAAATGTAGAGTCAGATAATATTGCAAAACTTAAAAGAGAAGGAAAAAATGCTAGTGACTTGATAGGTGAAATGAAGGAATTGTCCGACAAAATTAAAGAAAAGGAGCAAGAAGTAAAAGAGGTAGAAGAAGAATTAGAGCGAATTTTGTGGACAATCCCTAATATACCTCACGAGAGCGTGCCAATCGGTGATAGCGATGAAGATAATGTTGAAGTAAGAAGATGGGGTGAACCAAGAAAATTTGACTTTGAACCAAAGCCTCATTGGGAAATAGGGGAAGAATTGGGTATTTTGGACTTTGAAGCTGCAGCGAGAGTAACAGGCTCCAGGTTCACTTTTTACAAAGGTCTTGGGGCTCGTTTAGAAAGGGCACTTATAAACTTCATGCTGGACTTACACGTTGAAAAACATGGGTATACTGAGGTGTTTCCCCCATTTATGGTACATAGAAGGAGTATGCTTGGCACAGGACAACTTCCTAAATTTGAAGAAGATGCTTTTAAAGTTTACGATACTGATTATTTTTTGATACCCACAGCAGAAGTGCCTGTAACCAATATGTACAGAGATACAATAATAGATGGTGACGAGCTTCCAATATATCATTGTGCTTATAGCGCATGCTTCAGACAAGAAGCAGGTTCTGCGGGGAGAGATACAAGAGGACTTATAAGGCAGCACCAATTCAATAAAGTTGAACTTGTCAAATTTACAGAACCAGAAAAATCCTATGAAGAATTAGAAAGAATGACTAAAGATGCTGAAGAAGTTTTACAGGCATTAGGACTTCCTTACAGAGTAGTGGCTATATGCACAGGAGATTTAGGTTTTACTGCTTCAAAGAAATATGACATAGAAGTTTGGATGCCAAGCTATGGAAGATATGTGGAAATATCCTCTTGCAGTAATTGTGAAGATTTTCAAGCAAGAAGAGCTAATATAAAATACAGACCTAAAAATGGAGGAAAAGCACAATATGTCCATACTTTAAATGGTTCTGGGGTTGCTGTAGGAAGGACTTTTGCTGCAATATTAGAAAACTATCAGCAAAAAGATGGTTCAGTTGTCATACCGGAAGTTTTAAGACCTTACATGAGAGTAGATGTTATAAAGAAATAAATGTATTATATTCAAATATTATACTTCTAAAGCATATTGACAACGCTGCTGGTGTATGATATACTTTATATCGTCCCAGCTGGGAGAGGTGTCCGAGTGGTTTAAGGAGCTGGTCTTGAAAACCAGTGACTCCTCACGGAGCCGTGGGTTCGAATCCCACCCTCTCCGCCAGAAAGTTAATATTTCTTAGGAGCAACCAGCGTGGAGAAGTACCCAAGATGGTGAAGGGGCGGTCCTGCTAAGACTGTAGGTCGGGGATAACCCGGCGCGAGGGTTCGAGTCCCTCCTTCTCCGCCATTTTATTATGTGGTTGCTCTATTTTTCATATAAAGAATAAAAGTAGGCTTTTGCCTACTTTTATTCTTTGTCTTTGCCTAATATAACTGTCACATCTACTCTTGCATCAGGTGAGATATCTTTTTCTACATTGGTTATAAAAAGTGTTTTTGCAACTTTTTTAGCTTTTTCTTCATTAGTTCTCGCATATACGTGGGAAGAAGTAAAAGTCATACCGACGACGTTTCCAATCTTCACAACATCAAAACCTTGGTTTTTTAAAATTTCAGCATATTTTGTAGCAAGTCCCGGTATTCCTGCACCGTTTAAAACTTCTACTTTTATGTCTTTATTTTCAAGTAAAGACGTAGTTGAATTATTTGAGCTTGAGACTTCATTGCTGAAAAGTTCTTTTATTATTTCTTGAGCTTTTAAACTGTCTACAAAGAAATAACTGGTATTACCATCATATCGTCCTTCTCCAGGAAGGGTTCTTGCATCTATAGATGAAGGCTTGTCTTTTATAAATTGATAAGCGTATTGAGTTATCTCGGAGGCAGTTAGGTCTGTTTTCAAATATTGACTAACTGTTATTGCTAAAGAAGGTACTTTTGGCAATATTGAGGGTTGTAGTATTTTTTTTAATAAAGCTTGGAGAAATTGATGCTGTGCATTTATTCTTCCAAGGTCACCGTCTACATAACCATGTCTATATCTTACAAACTGAATTGCCTTTTCTCCATCTAATACTTGCCTACCTTTTTTTAAATCTATATGAAGAGGGGGATTTGCACTGTTGTCATCGTATTTCATGTTAAAAGGTACATCGACTTCTACTCCTCCAATTGTATCTATTATTTTCTTGAAACCTTCATAATTTAAAATTACATAATTATCAATTTTGATATCTAATAAATCTTCTATTGCTTTTTCTAGCCCTTCAATTTTTTCTTCAGAAAAGGCAGCATTTATTTTTTTCTCTTCTGGAGCGTTAAATCCTGGCCTTGGATAGTATGTATCTCTTGGAATTGATAATATATTTATTTTTTTGTTTACAGCGTCATAGTTTATTACAAAAATAGTATCTGATAAATTGTTTTCATCACTGCCTACAAAAAGAATGTTTTTATTTTCTATAGCTTGTTCTTTATTTTGAGACTCATTTTTACTAACGGTAGAAGTATTTTTTTCATTTGAAACAGGAACATGGATATTTTTATAAAATATATAAGTTCCTACACCTAGGGAAAGGACGATACCTATTATAATAAGAATTATTATTTTTAGTATTCTTTTCATGGCTTTTCCTCCTATAACTACCGTACCATTATTTTGCTTATATAATGAATATATAGCATTTTAAAAATTAAAAGTCAATTAATAGAATGTTACAAGTTATTAAATATTTATTAAGTTTATCTTTCTTCTTTCTCTAAGACTACATATTAAGATTATGATATAATTAATAAAAAGAAAAGCTATGAAAAAGGGGTGCTGAGTTTGAAAAGACCTAATATTTTTTTAATTTCTTTTATCATTTTAATTTTTGTGATTTTAGGAATTATTGTAAGTTTTATAAACATCCTCGTGGATTTTCAATGGTTTTCTGATTTACATTATTTTGATGTATTTTTTAAAAAATTTTTGACTCAGCTTACAATGGGCGTGCCGATTTTTGTTCTTGTATTTATGGTTTTGTGTTTTTATACAAACAAGATAATAAGAGATTATGTTAATTTTGCACAGGATATAATCGTTAAAAAAAATATTAACATATATAGAAGATTAGGTATTGCTATTTCTCTATTAATTGCACTATTTATAACGCTATATGCAGCGACAAATTGGTGGAATGATTTATTGTTTTTTGTAAATTCTGTAGATTTTAATGAAACTGACCCCATATTTCATAAAGATATTAGCTTCTATATGTTTAAATTACCTCTTTTTTATGATATTTATAATCTTTTAATTGTGTTTATACCTGTGATAATAGTTGTCGTAATAATCGCGTATGGACTAATGTACTTGTCTGATAAAACGAGGTTTTACGAGATTTCAGATAGAGACGGGAATTTATTTAAAGCCATTTATAACAAAGACATTTTAATAAAAGCATTTAAAGAAGTTGTCCTCTTAGGATTTATCTTTTTTGTACTCATGGGCATAGGGCATTATTTAAAAGCTTTTAAACTTTTGTATTCTACCAAAGGTATAGTTTTTGGAGCGACTTATACTGATATTCACGTTTCACTGCAATTTTATAGGGCACTTGCAATAATTTCTTTTGTAGCAGCTATTTTGCTTTTGATAGGATTTTATAAGAAAAATATAAAATATATAGTTGCTGCTCCGGCTATTATAATAATTTTAGCAGCCATAATGGTGATCACTGAAACAGCCGTTCAGAATTTAATTGTTTCTCCTAATGAGTTAGACAAAGAAAAAAAATATATAAGCTATAACATAGAATACACAAAAAAGGCTTTTGGGTTAGATAGAGTAACAGAAGAAAATTATGATATGAAAAAAGAGTTAACTCCTAAAGTTTTGGAAGAAAATAAGGCTACTATTGATAATATAATGATTAACGACTATAGACCAGTTAAACAGGCATATAATCAATTGCAAGCGATAAGGCTTTATTACAAGTTTAATGACATTGACATAGATAGGTATACAATAAATGGAAAATACAGGCAAGTATTTTTAGCAGCAAGAGAGATGGACCACGAAAGTTTATCTCCTCAAGCAAAAACATGGATAAATTTACATTTAAAATACACCCATGGCTACGGTGTAGTAATGTCTCTAGTCAATGATGTTACACCAACAGGCCAACCGGCTATGATAATAAAAAACATACCACCTTCTACCGACACGGATATAAAAATTGATAGGCCTGAAATTTACTTTGGAGAACTTACTAACGATTATGTTATTGTAAATACAAAAACTGGAGAATTTGATTATCCTTCTGGAGACAAAAATGTCCAGACAAATTATAAGGGAACTACAGGTATACCTATGACATTTATAAACAGAGTACTTTTTAGTATATATACCAAAGATGCAAGAATTTTATTGTCTACTGATATAACAAAAGACAGTAAAATAATGATATATCGTAATATAGAGCAAAGGGTTTCTAAAATAGCTCCTTTTTTGCTCTATGACGATGACCCTTATATTGTAATAGATAATGGCAAATTATATTGGATAATAGACGCTTACACATATTCTACTAATTATCCATATTCTCAACCTTATAGGAGTATGGGAATCAATTATATAAGAAATTCTGTGAAAGTAGTTGTAGATGCTTATAATGGAGATGTTAAGTACTATATTTCAGACAATAATGATCCTTTAATAAAAGTATATAGCAAAATTTTCCCTACATTATTTAGAGATATAAAAGAAATGCCTCATGGTTTGAAACAACATATAAGGTATCCTCAATTTCTATTTGACATTCAAGCAGAGGTTTATAAAAATTATCACATGACTGACCCACAAGTGTTTTACAATAAAGAAGACGCATGGGATATTGCAAAAGAAAAATTTGAAGATAAAATAGAGTACCAAGAATCTCAATATATGATAATGAGGTTACCTGGGGAAAGCAAGGAAGAATTTATTTTGATGATACCTTATACTCCTGCGACAAAAGCCAATATGGTGGCGTGGATGGCTGCAAGGATGGATGGTAATGACTACGGCAAACTTATTGTATACAAATTTCCTAAAAATACAATTGTATATGGACCTTTGCAAATAGAAAACATGATTGATCAAGATCCTAATATTTCTAAAGAATTGAGTTTGTGGAACCAACAGGGCTCAGCAGTCAGTAGAGGAAATCTCCTTTCGATTCCGATTGATGATTCTATGCTTTATGTAGAGCCTTTGTATATACAGTCGCAAAATCAGAATGCATTGCCAGAAGTAAAGAGAGTTATTGTAGCTTATAAAGACCAGATTGTAATGGAAGATACTTTAAAAAATGCTTTAAATAAATTGTTTAACCTGAATACTCAGCAAATACCTCAGCAAAATGCACCTTCAAATACAGCAAATGATACACAAAAGCAGCTTATAGAGAACGCTCATGAAACATATCAAAACGCCATGGAAGCAGTTCAGAAAGGAAATTGGTCTGATTTTGGCAAATATATGGAGGAATTAAGGAAGATATTAGATGAATTAAATAAAAGTGTGAAAAAATAATATAAGGGAAAATAAAGAGGATTACAATTGAAATCAAAATTAAAATATGTTATTATATATTATAGCTTAAGCGCCCGTAGCTCAATTGGATAGAGCGCCTGACTACGGATCAGAAGGCTGGGGGTTCGAGTCCCTCCGGGCGCACCAGAATGCTTGAAAATACTAAGTTTGAAAGAATATAAATCTCTTATTTTTTTGTTTTTCCCACACTTTTCCCACAAAAGTTTTAGTTAGATATAGAGAATTACAGGACAATTAAAGATTCTACGACATAATAAAAATAAAGAGAGGAGAACCCCCATTTTTATCGAAGCAAATCGTTTAATGTTTCAACCGCAGTTATTTTTTCTTTTGGCATTACGTGAATATATATGTTTGCTGTAGTTGAAACATCAGCGTGTCTTAAAAGTTCAGACACAACCTTTAGTTGTAAATACATATCCGTTTTCAATATCGTTAAGGTAGGCCGAGCCTACCTTTAATTTTTCGGTTCTATAATAAATGTTGGGGTGTAGGTGAGAAAAGAATAAAAATAGAGCACTTATTCTGAATGCCTGCTATAATAGAAGTGGAAAAAACAATCTAAAAAGGAGGCATCAGAATAAGTGCAAGGTAATTATATCACAAATTTCCTAGAATCTGAAGAGATAATTTGGGAAGGTGTTATAGAAAATGACAACAGAATAGAACTGCATACTAAGATGAAACAGAAACCACATTGGGAACTCTGGAGGCAGGAAATATCATTGCATTATTGTAGACCCAAAAGAAAGAAAAATATTAGATATTTTAGAAGACTAAAAACAAGAGAATTTAAGTGAATATTTCAAAAGATTTAAAGACAGGAATAAAGTAAAGTGGGTTATTATAGACATGTGGAGACCTTTTTCACATTATAAGATTTGCAAGAAGTGCTTTTGACGTTATAATCTTCGACTTACCCAATAAGGCTGATGAAATTGTCAGTACTGTCTTAGAAAATTCGAGAAAAAAGATTATAGTATCATCCGGGCTTGTAAGTGAGGCAAGGCGAATAAAAGAACTGGATGAAGACTTTCTTGTCGTAATAAACTCTCCAAGCAGGCAGTGGATGCTTTATTATAATTGCTGCTTTTTACAACATCCTAAAAAAGTTAAAAATTTTTGTTATGTACATTTTTATGTACGTTATAATTATTTACAGAGGTGATTTAAATGAAGACAATGCCTGTAACAAAAGTAAGACAAAACATATATAAAATAATTGAGCAAGTAAGGGAAAACAGCGAACCAATCCAAATAACTTCTAGAAAAGGCAACGCAATTTTGATTTCTGAAGAAGACTGGAACGCAATTCAAGAAACATTGTATTTGTTATCAGTACCTAACTTAAAAGAAAGTATTATGGATGCAGATAAAACTCCATTAGATGAATGGAAGGATGAGGAAGATTTAGGATGGGATATAAACTAAAATTTTCAAAATATGCTTTAAAAGATGCAAAGAAACTAGAAGAATGCGGATTGGATAAAAAAGCAAAAGAAATTTTAAAAATATTAAAAGAAAATCCTTATCAAAATCCTCCTCCTTATGAGAAATTAAAGGGAGATTTGCGAGGGAAGTTTTCAAGAAGAATAAATATACAGCATAGAATAATATACGAAGTTCTGGAAGAAGAAAAGGTTGTAAAAATCTATAGGATGTAGACACACTACGAATAAAAAGCCAGTAATACAGTAGCAGGCGAGCCCAAAGCCTGCTTTTTTTATTTTATGTAGGTACAAAAAATCTAAAAAAGAGCTAATAGGCGGACTACAGTACAGGGAATAAACAGAAACGGTTTTAATTTTGAACGACGTAGAAAAAATTGCAAAGGTAAAAAACTATCTAATACTGGTGCAGTATAGATGTACAAAAGCGACGGAAATAGAAATATTATGCCTGGAGGAACAGGAAGAAATGTTTCTGGAATGTAGTATAAGGACAATAAAAGCAGAAGAAATGCCGATGAAGCTTTAATAACTCTTCATTTACAAATTATAAAAATAGGAATTTTCTTTTTAACACATATTTAACAAAAAATTTCATGGAAAAGCTAAACTTAATAAAGAATTTATCGAAATTTCGAAATAAATAGTATAAAATAACACAAAAGGATGGATTTATATGAAATTCATACCCAAAGAAATAAAAGTAGGAGGAAGAATAATGGTTCTTCCATATGACCAATATCCTCTTGATGAAAATGAAGAAGGATTTTTTATACTTGATTTTTCAAGAAAATTTGAAGACCCTGACCTATCAAAATTTCCGGTTTTGCCTATCAAAGTTTCTTCAAAGCAGGAAAGGTATCTAATCAAAAAATACAACGTAATACTGGGGGAGTTTAAAGACTTATGATAAACATAAATTTTAAAGCTAATTATAAGATTTTACACTTTACAAATGAGATAGGCAAATACATGGCTGGTGGTATAGCAACATATATAGATCAATTGTACAAACACCATACAGAAGACACAGGATTTGTTCATTTTTATGATGATGAGATACTTACTGACATAAGAATAGAATCATATCCTGGCATAAAAGACATATTATCAGTTTCATATAAAGAAATAGGGAGATTAAAAGAGATAAACTTTCAGATAGCTATAGTTCACTTTTACGGTTTAAGTTTCATAGCAGAGGAAGAGATCCTAAAAAATAAAAAACTGGTATATGTAGTTCACTCGGTTCCCGCGACAGAACCATATGCAATAGAAGATCCATTTGGAGGAAATTATCAAATACAGAAAGACTTTGAAACACTGTCTTACAGAGCAGATGCAATAATTTGTGTGTTAGAGGCAGAAAAAGAAAAATTAAAATCACTTTATCCCGAACTAGAAAACAAGATTTACGTCATACACAATGGAATGGAATTTGACAGCGCAGATAGTATAAAAAGAAATGTAAAACCAACTAGAAGAAACTTTGGCTTTATAGGAAGGCTTGACTATAGAAAAGGACTTTTAGAATGTATAAAAGCATTTAAAAAAATAGACGGAGAACTTCATATTGCCTGTGATAATCAGGATCCTTTTTACCTGAGCGCAATACTTAACTACATTGAAGCTGCAGAAATGCAAAATAAAATACACTTTTATGGATGGTGCCATGGTGAAAGAAAAAAAGCATTTCTAAACTCACTTGATGCCCTTATAATTCCTTCGCTTTATGAGCCTTTTGGGTATGTAGTTCTGGAAGCAATTAATGCAAAAACTCCAGTAATAACAAGCAGAAATGGAGGAATTTCTGAAATTATAGGTGAGTACAAATACACTTTTGATCCTTATCAAGAAGGAGAACTGGAAAAAGCAATAAAGACATTTCAAGAAGATACAGTAGAAGAAATAGAAAAAGAAATGGAAAAACTTTATAAAAGAAAAGAACTCTTCACAGCACAGAAAATGGTAGAAAAGTATACAGATTTATTCAACTCTCTCTTATAACGTAAATTATACGCCAAAACACTGGCGTGTAATTAATAAATTCAATACAAACTCAGAAAGAGAGGTGAGATATGTAGATTTTCTTATTGACCACACAACAAAAGAAAAATAAAATAAGGGAGAGGAGAAAATGTATGCATTAGAGACAGGGGGAAGTTACAAAACCTCAGCAATTTCTTCAAAACAAAGCGGATACCTATCAAAAGGCTCAAGAGGAGAAGACGTAAAGGCGGTACAGCAGGTATTGAACAAACTGGGATATTTCTACGGGTGGAGTTGACGGTATATTTGGCAAAAACACAGATGCAGCAATAAAAGCCTTTCAAAAAGCGAATGGCCTCACACCAGATGGAATAATAGGTCCCCAGACACTTAAAGCACTAACAAAAGCAGCAAGCAGCATATCAACTGCAAATGAAGTACCAAAAGCAAATACAGCATCGACGCCTGTAAAATCTGTAACATCAAGTAGTGGTAGTACAACACCTGTGCAACAAAAAAACTCAAACTTTTATCAAGCACTGCAAAACACATCAAATACAAAAATAGCAGGCATAGCATATTTAGCTCAAACAAATACAAATAAAAACTATAGTGGGAGCACAACAGCCTTATATAAAAGTGCGAGTGCATCACCTTCTGTTATTCCTCTAGGAGGTAGTACCACAACAGGGCTAACCAACAATAATGATGCAATAACAGCCTATACAGTATACAGCAAAAGTGGGAGCGCAACGCCTGTGCAAACGAATGGAAGCCCTTATCCATCATATCTTAAAAGCGCGAGTATAACGCCATACATATCAGCAAGCACCACACCAGTAATATACAACAAAGATGGCAGCACGACACCAATAGCAGGTGGAAGTACAACACCAAAGATAAATATAATTGCCGGGCAAATAAATGGAAGTACAACACTACAAAATTATAAAATATACGACAAAAACGGACAGATAACAATAAATCAGCAAAATGTAAATACAGTAACAGTATTAAAAAATTTTGGAGAAGGCATGGGTGATGCAGTAGTTGATACATTAAAAGGAGTATGGACAATAGCAACACATCCGGTAGAGACTGCACAAGGAATAGCTTATGCAGCAACCCATCCTGCTGAGACAGCAAATGTAATAAAAAATGAAGCAATAAAAATATATAACGACTTCAAAACAGGAGATGCAAATACAAAATCGAAAATAGCAGGAAGGATAGTAGGGGAAATAGGGTTAGCAGTAGTAGGAACAAAAGGGATAGACAAAGGAGTTAAAATATTAAAAGAGGCAACAGTAATAGCAGGAACTGCGAAAGCATCGGAGGCAGCAGTAGATATAACAAAAGCAGGGAAAGCAGTGGGAGTTGTAGAAAAAGCTGCAGTAACGGCAGTAAAAGAAGTAACAACACAAACTACAGAAAAAGCAACGTTTAAAGAATTAAGAGAAGTAGCAAGATTTTTAAAAGAAAGTGGAATAAATGACATTAGCGATAGACGTTCCATAATAGAAGCCTTTAATCCGGGTGCAAAGGTTGTAAAAGTAGAAAAAGATTTTAAAGCATACAGATATTTCGGCGGTAAAGCTAAACCACGTGGTCATTGGCTAACAGACAGACTTTTAAAAGATCCGGAGAATGAACTTGCATTGCCACCTAAAAATAAAGCAGAAAAGGTACCGGAGTGGATAATTCCAAAAGGGACAAAGGTATTAGATGGAACAGTAGCACCACATGAAAAGTGGGGAAGACCGGGAGGAGCAAGACAGATATTTCTGCCGAATCCAGAAGTATTGAAGGAGGGTAAGAACGCATGGTCCTTAAAAGGAACAAATTATACGAAGTAAGAGAACTAATAGAAGCAATAGATGATGTAATACCCGAGCTTGAGAAAGAGATAGAAAACAGGAAAAAAGGTATACCAGGATATGGAGAAATAAACCAACTTGAGTTTATAAAAAAAGAATTAGAAGAATTAAGGAAAATGGCAATAGAGAACAGATTACCACCTAAGAACAAAAGGGCATTGGAGTATCCATGGTATTTCACAGATGGTTGGGAAGTTGAACCCCAGATAAAGAGAAAACTTTGGGATGTCGCGCGAATGTATGAAAGACAGCTAAAAGATTAGAATATGCAAGGGTATACCTGGCAGATTTTTAGTTATAAAGGAGAGGTAAAAATGATAGATTTAAAAACAGGGGAGATAATAATAAACTCAGATTTAATATTATCACCAAAATTAAGTCTTGAAGAGTTCAAAAAAACAAGATATTATACCGGACAAGATGAAAAAATGTACATGAGCATAGGAGGACCTCACAAAATAGACGGAAGAGATTTCTACATTAGTTTATATTTCAAAGATTCCTTCTTAAAAGAAGTTTCACTTGCAATGGACAGTCCACTTATAAAAGAATGGAATAATGAACCTAAGAGGAAAGAAATACATGTGAATATTTAAGAAGTAAAGGGATAGAATTAAAGAGAACACGGGATGGTGAATATTATAAAGAAGATGTAGCAGAATTTGACTGGGGAGAAATTGCATCAACCTTTGAGGCTAAAGGTTATACAAGCGATATACTTGTTATTTACAAATAAACGTTGAATTGGACTAATCTGCCAGGATAGTCCTGGTACATTAGTCTATCATATCAAATGAAAAGGTTGTACATTATACAATAAAAATAATAAAATAGGGAATACAGTAAGAATAAAATAAAAATACTAAGAATTTGATAGTATAGATTGCGAAAGCAGCGGATGCAGCAGTAGATGTAGCAAAAACAGAGAAAGTGGTGGGAGTTGCAGAAAAAGCAATAAAGAATGTTTCCGAAGGACGGAGAAAATAGAAACAACAACTGTAAAAAAGCGACTTCAAGCATATCAAAAGTGGTCTCAAAATGGCTTGACAAAAATGGCAAGCCTATATGGCCGCTAAATGATGAATTTGAAGGTACACCAGTAAAGAAGGTATTCAAACCAGGAGAGAGATTTGATAGATATGGAAAAGAGATAAATGGATATTTTACGGCACCAGTAGGGACGCCATTTGAAATGAGGTCATTTCCACCGGAAAACAAAAAATTGCCATATAGTGTATATGAGGTAATTAAGCCATTTGAAGGGCTTGAAGGCAAGACAGCACCATGGTTTGACCAGCCAGGAGGAGGAACACAATATAAAATGCCAAAAAAACGTAACAGGAAGGAGCGGAAATAAATATTACAATGACCTTTCTCCAAAAGTTTGGGATGCATTTTTCTACGATCCACAAGACCAACCTAATTACGTTGTGGCTGAGGTATAACCTGGAAAATTCAAAAGAACTTTTACGAAGTCTGGTTTGTGCCTCAGGCAGTAGCTTTAATACAGTCTCCAGCGACACTGAGAGAATACTGAAACAGCGCAAGTGCTGGGCACTTGGAGGCTGGCATTTACTGCGAACTCATAAAGATATTTTTAAAAGCTGGCACTGGCGCTATCTTTATCCTGTCTATTTTGACTTTAAAAGAATATCTTAAACAAAAGCAAGAAGAAAGAATATTCACAAAATAGAGTGCAGCGGTTTTGGCTGCACTTTGTTTTTATAATAAATGTTGGAGTGGGCAAAAAGAAATCTGAATCATTTTTGCTATTTCGGGATGTAGTTTAAAAAATACTATGTCTTCACGGCATGGACAGTGCAAAAACCGCATTTTTTATTCCCACACTTTTCCCACAAAAGTTTTAGAAAGTTATAGAATGTTTTAGTACGTTAAAGTACAAAAATCAAAAATCAGTATTCATGCGGGTTGCAGGGAAATATAGGAGGTAATAGTTTGTTTGAAACGGATTAAAAGGCTGGGGGTTCGAGTCCCTCCGGGCTCCGGCAGGGTACCGGGCACTCGGCCCTGCCTTCGCCCTCGGTCTTGCTAAGTTTTGTTATCGTTTTGTAACAAGTCACTCCTTATGCAAAATATCTCCTTTACGGAAGTTTGTCTACAGTCTGACTCTCACCTACAAGGTGAGAGTCGGTTTGTTGACAAAAAGCCGAAATATTAAAATTAAGATATTTTTCATCGTTATTCTGATATTTCAAACCGAAAAAACTAAACTTGACCGTTGGGTTTTGGCAGGATACCTCGGCATACATTCTCCTCTCCTAGTAACGCATCCGATTCTCTTTGCTACGGTCCTGCATCCACCAGAGGTCTTTCTAAGCTTTGTTAGTGCTTTCTCACAAGCTGCACCAATTTAACATATTTACTCTGAGCAAATGTATTTAAGAACAGCTATTATTATGCTTTTAAAGTCATACCTATATAAAATATTACAGGTATTGCTATAGCATGAATAAGGATCCACCAACCCCAACCTATAGAAGGAGTCCATTTTACCATATTTTCACCACCTTATATATTGGTTCATAATTTATTATGTTTGATTTTGCATTATTTATACTTTAAAGTTTTATTCTTTTTTTAGTTTAAATACGTAGATTATTTCTCAATTATTATGAAATTATAACAGAATACGAAAATATTTATATAAAGTTAAGGGTATTGGCATTGTGCTGATACTCTTTTTATTATTTGGACTCGACTAACATTATTTTGCACAAAGATATGGATTTCTTTTATTGGTTTAAAAGGTTATTGGTGGTATAATGATAATGGAAATTGCTAAAAAATTAACTTTTGCTACAAAATGGTTGATGTCAGTTGATATTTTGGCAAATAAAAATTTTATGATGGAGTGGTAAAAATGGCCAGTATGACATTGCAAAATTATTATGCCATTGTTATAACAGGGGACTCTATTTCAAAGGGTGTAGTATATAGCGAAGAAAAAAATAAGTATGTTATATCGGATGTAAATTATATAAATTTACTAAAAGACAATATAAAAGGAACAGTAAAAAATATTGCCAAATTTGGGAACACTCTTTTAAAAGGTATTGACACTTTGAAGAGGTACTTGTCAGATAAACCTGATATAGTTGTAATAGAATTTGGAGGAAATGACTGTGATTTTGATTGGGAAGAAATTGCAAAGAATCCTCATGCTGAGCATAGACCCAAAACAGATTTTTATATTTTTAAAGAAAAGCTCAAAGAATTGATAAAATTCTTAGAGGATGCAAACATAATTCCTGTGTTAATGACATTACCTCCTTTGGATGCTGACAGATATTTTAAATGGATAAGTAAAAACAGTGAAGAGAGGGGTGAAAACATTTTAAAATGGTTAGGCAGTGTGACTAAAATATATTGGTGGCAGGAAAAGTATAACTCAGCTATATTAAGTATAGCAGAAGAAACAAAAACAAGGCTTATTGATATAAGGAGCGCTTTTTTGGATTACCCGGATTTTAGGCAATTTATTTGTACTGATGGTATTCATCCTAATGAGAGGGGACATAAAATAATAGCACATAAGATATACGAATATCTACAGAAAAATTATACGCATCTTTTAAAGGAGTGAATGTATAAAATTAAACCAAAATTTTGTAGTTTTTTATTGCACTATCAATCAATATATATACGATGTTATGGGAGGGAAATTTATGAAGAAGATACTTGTATGTGATGATGAAAATTCTTTATTGAACATGTTAAGTATTATTTTAAAAAAAGAAGGATATGATGTAATATGCGCACAAAATGGGAAGGAAATTATTGAGAAATTGAAAGAAAACATACCTGATCTGATTGTTCTTGATGTAATGTTACCTGATGTAAATGGGTTTGATATTTTAAAAACAATTTCGTCGAAATATAAAATACCTATTTTAATGCTGACGGCGAAAAGTGACATAATTGATAAAGTTCTGGGTCTTGAATTTGGAGCTGATGACTATATTACAAAACCTTTTGATACACGTGAATTTTTAGCAAGAGTAAAAGCACTGTTAAGGAGAATGGAAGAAGTAAAAAAAATAAGCACGACATTTAGCTATAAAGAGCTTTTTGTTGATTTTGATCAAAAAGTTGTTAAAAAAAGCGGCAATCCTTTAAATTTAACGCCTAAAGAGTTTGAGCTTTTAAAAGTTTTAATCGAAGCAAAGGGGACTGTTTTGTCAAGAGATGAGTTACTTGACAGGGTATGGGGTTATGACTACTGCGGTGATACAAGAACTGTGGATATTCACATATTGCGTTTGAGGAAAAAAATTGAAGATGATGTTTCTAATCCAGTTTATATATTAACAGTTTATGGCTTTGGATATAAATTGGGTATAAAATAAAAATAAAGAAAAATTAATAAAAATGTAGCAGGATTGAAACAAGAATGTAACAAGAATGAAACAATTGGAATTTATAATGTAATTGTATGAAATTATTAGAATAAATTTGGAGGTGCTGAAGTGAAATCTATAAAATTATTAATTTTATTTATTTGTTTTATATTACCAATCAATTTAACCGCATGCAAAAGTACAAATAATGGAGATATAAAGCCAGTAAAGAGCAACAAAGATATATCCATTAATATGACCATTCAAGACAAAGATGCGACTAAGGTTATTTATGAATTTTATAAACTTGTGGTAGAAAAAAAGCCCGATGAATATACAAAGTTATATACAAAAGAACATAGAAAGTTATTAATGGATGAAAATGTAAAAGATGATATAAAATATATAAAAAGTGCAACTATAAAAGATGTAAAATTTTTAAAAAGTATGCCTCAAGAAAAAGGTACCCAAGAATATAAAGTAGAAATTGACCTTCAATATGAAGGAGTACCTGAGGATTTAAAGCCAATTGCAATTTCGGGAGAAAGGACATTATTTATTACATTAAAGTTTGAAGATGGTGGATGGAAAATTGCCTCTATTGGAACAGGACCATAGGAGGTAGATAATGAAAATTAGAACAAGAATTTTAATATATTATACTAGTGCATTTATTGCTATTATTACATTGATAGGTTACTTTATGTTAAATTCTATAACTAATTATATCATTAAAAATACGGTCAACAACTTGATTGACAATATTTATATAAATCGAGAAATAAACGTATACCGCATGAAAATATTTTTTAAAATTTTAAGAGCAATAAAATACATGCAAGTCATATAAAGAACATGACAGACTAAGCCATGAATTAGGTAAGTTTCAGGGGTTGTCTTAAAAAATCCTACAGTATCTTGACACTATCTAAGAGAGGAGTATACTTGACACTTAAATAATTCTCTGATAAAATACCTTTATGCAGAGTGTAAATAAAAAAGCAAAAGTTAATTTTGCTTGTGGTGGAGTATAATGATTAATAAGTTTATGGAGGCGGCTCTTTTAGAGGCAAAGAAAAGTTACCTACTTGGAGAAGTACCTGTTGGAGCTGTTATTGTAAAAGATGGACAAATAATTGGAAGAGGCTTTAATCAAAAAGAATCGTCAAATGATGCAACAGCTCATGCAGAAATATTAGCGATAAAGGAAGCTTGTAAAACTCTTGGCAGTTGGAGACTTGATGACTGTAGCATATATGTAACTTTAGAGCCTTGTAGTATGTGTGCTGGAGCTATTCTAGAGGCTCGTATAAAAAGAGTATATATAGGTGCAGAAAGCGATAAGTCTGGTGCTGCAGGTACAGCAGTTGATATTTTAAATAACAGCTATTTGGGAAGTAAAACAGAAGTGTATTTTGGAATAATGGAAGAAGAATGCAAAACTCTTTTAAAAGATTTTTTTGAAAACTTGAGGGGATAAGTGCGGAGAGATGGCTGAGTGGTCGAAAGCGCTCGCCTCGAAAGCGAGTGGGCGAATTTTTCGCCTCGTGAGTTCGAATCTCACTCTCTCCGCCATGAAAATTGAATAAAACGGTGGAGTAATTATATGGGTTGAAGTCCAGTAAAACGTGGAGAGATGACCGAGTGGACGAAGGTGCACGACTGGAAATCGTGTGTACCCTTTAAAAGGGGTACCGAGGGTTCGAATCCCTCTCTCTCCGCCATGAAAAAGGTAATTCTTGGCCGTACTAGATGGGGAGGTAGCGGTGCCCTGTAACCTGCAACCCGCTATAGCAGGGTCGAATTCCCAGGCTGAGGCTTGACCATTGTAAGGTCTGGCATAAGTAAGTGGCGTTGATACTTGAGTCCTGCGCAACGGAAATTTGCGAACCCCGTCAGGTCCGGAAGGAAGCAGCGGTAAGCAAACACTTCCGTGTGCCGCAGGGGAGCTTGAGTGGAGCTAACTGCTTATGTAACGCTTATGGTGGCAGGTCGAAGCTGGGTGTACGGCCTTTTATTTTTTATTTTTTTTTTGCCTATTATGTTCTCAAAAACCATATCTTTAGCTTTTAAAAATTTTGTGATGTTTGGGATGCACTTATTCTGAGTCTATTTTTGTGGGAGGCATTCAGAATAAGTGCGCTATTTTTTTATGGGTGATTTTTGCCTACTCCAATGTTTATTCTAGACCCCATATTGTTTTTTTACATAGCCCTTCTTAAAAGTTTCCGTTTAAGTTTTTATGGGTTTATCCGAAATAACATAGGGAAGTTGTTTTCTACAAAAGAAGAAAGTTGGGGGATTTTATGTTAAGTGATTATAATAAAAAGTTATTCTTTGTTTTATTTGGTTTATCGATAACTGTGTACACATTGTCTGTTGTGCATTTTTTATCAGGATTTGAAAATAAAATTTTTATCGGTGGCATAATTTTATTAATTTCAACGGGGCTATCTGTCATTTTGTCTAAAAAGCTATCTCAGCCCCTTGAGAAATTAAATGAAGGTGTAAAGAGAATAGCTCAAGGGGATTTTAGTTTTCGCATAAATGTTACCGATTCAAAAGAATTTATAGAACTATCAAAAAATTTCAATTCTATGGCAATGGAGTTATCACAAAGTTACATGAAACTAAAAGAACAAACTGAAAATTTAATGCGCCAAAACGAAGAATTGCAAGAATTTAATGCGGAGTTGGAAGCTTCATATGAGCAATTAGAAGTTTTAACTCATGAGCTAGAAATTTCTGAAAGAAAGTATAGATTGTTAGTTGATAATATTCTGGATATTTTGTGGGTGACAGACAAAAATTTTATTATTGAATTTGTCAATTCAAGAGTTGTAAGATATTTGAATTATACACCTCCGGAGTTAATAGGGAAAAGTATCTTGGAAATTGTGGATGAAGAAAGTAAAGAGACATTAAAAGACATGATGGCAGGAAAAATCAATTTTTCGGAGATTAATTTTAAAAATAAAGAAGGTCTGTTAGTCATAACAGAAACTCATGTAAAAAGGCTTAAAGTCGATGGAAATGTGGTAGGCATACAAGGTATTTCCAGGGATATTACAGAGATCTATCATGTTAAACAGCAAATAGTTGAAAAAAACAATGAAATATTGGCCATAAGCGATGTAGGAAGACTTTTAACATCGGGAAGTGACATGAAGGAAGTGTTAAATAATATTGTGGAAAAGGTGGCAAATATACTCAATTCACCTCTCTGCACCATAAGGGAGCATGATAAAAAGTCACAAAAATTCATTTTAGTTACAAAAGGCGGGGAGCTTAAAGATTATCCTATCTCAAGTGAAATAATATTGCCACAACAAGATATTAATGATTTAGTGAATTTGAAAGAAATAAAAATAAAAGGTGTTGATGAGTTTCCACATGATAATAATTTAACCTCTATTTTTGTTGCTAAAGAAGTCTTTTCTGCCGTTATTGTGCCTTTAGTCTCCAGGAATGAAACGATTGGAATATTGACTGTATGGACTTCTACCAAGACAGTAAAGAACATGAGCTTGTTGAGGTCGATTGCGAGTGCGGTCTCTGTTGCAATTGAAAATTCCAAGCTTTATGACGAAATCAAGAAGTTATTTATAAAGACTATAGAAGCTCTTGCTTATGCAGTTGAAGCAAAAGACGTTTATACAAAAGGGCATTCAATGAGAGTATCTCAATATGCGGCTTTGATAGGAGAATATATGGGGCTTTCAAGAGAAAAAGTAGAACAACTTAGAATTGCTGGAATATTACATGATATAGGAAAGATAGGTATTTCAGATGCTATTCTTTTGAAGGCGGGAAAACTTACAGATGAAGAATATAAGGTAATTAAAAGTCATCCAGAAATATCAAGAAGAATTTTAATGCCTATTGATCTGCCAGAAGAGATATTAGAGGCTGTTTCAAAGCATCATGAGCGATATGATGGGAAAGGCTATCCTTATGGGTTAAAAGGGGAAGAAATTCCTATAGAGGCAGCAATTCTCGGTGTGGCAGATGCATTTGATGCCATGACTTCAGATAGGTCTTACAGAAAGGGAATGAATGTTGAAGAAGCTATAAATGAGCTTTTAAAATATAAAGGAACACAATTCCATCCCGAAGTGGTAGATACCTTTATTTCTCTTTACATGAATGAAAAACACAGACTAGAAGAGATAAAAAATCAAGTTTTTTCAAATGCTTCTTAAAAGATATAGAAATATATCTTTTTTTTTGTTACAATTGAATATAACGAGGTGTTAAAGTATGTATCAGTCTTTATATAGAAAGTACAGGCCCAAAAGCTTTAAAGAGGTGGTGGGGCAAGAGCATATTGTAAAAACTTTAAAAAATCAAATAAAGCTTAATAAGATAGGACATGCTTATCTCTTTACAGGCACAAGAGGAACAGGGAAAACCAGTGTAGCTAAGATTTTTGCGAAAGCAGTTAATTGTTTAAATAATACAGATGGAGAGCCTTGTAATTCTTGTGAGATTTGTCAAGCTATAAATAACAATACTACGATGGATGTTTTAGAGATTGATGCTGCATCTAATAACAGTGTAAATGATGTAAGAGAATTGAGAGAGTCTGTAATTTACGCTCCTTCTCAAGCTAAGTACAAAGTATATATAATTGATGAAGTGCATATGCTTTCTACGGGGGCTTTTAATGCTCTTTTAAAAACGTTGGAAGAACCTCCTCCTCATGTGATTTTTATTCTTGCTACTACTGAACCGGATAAATTACCTGATACTATTTTATCCCGCTGTCAAAGGTTTGACTTCAAAAGAATACCTACCCGGTTAATCGTTCAAAATCTTGATAGGATTTGCAATGACAGTGGAATAAAAATCGAAGAGAAGGGCCTTAAAACTATTGCTCTCTATGGCAATGGTTCTATGAGAGATGCGATAAGTCTACTAGAACAATGTGCTTCTTACAAAGAAGGCCTTATAACCTATGAAGATGTATGCGAAATGTTAGGTGTAGCTAATGATGAAATGTTATTTTCACTTTTAGATCACATGAATGCTAGAGATGTAGCAGCTTCATTGAAACAATTAGATAAAATTTTGTCTTATGGAATAGACGTGGGAAATTTTTTAAAGTCCTTAACTTATATTTTAAGAGATATGGTGCTTTACAAAACAGGAGGAGAAGAGTTAAAAGAAATTTTGTATAGCGATGTAGAAACTATAAAAGAAAGAGTGCAAAAATTTGGTACAGCTTTTTTGACTAACGCTTTAGAAAAATTTACAAATCTACAAAAAGAAGTTAGATATGCTATATCTCCGTTAACCATCTTAGAAGTAACTATTTTGAGGTTGATAAAGCCGGAAATTTCTTACGATATGATGAGTTTGTTAACAAGGGTAGAACAAATAGAAGACAAATTAGAAAAAGGACAATTTTTTTTGAAGGAAGAAAAAGGAGAGAAAAATAAAAAAATAAATTTGCCAGAAGAAGAAAAAGAAGAAAACGTGATATCGCAAATAGTACAGCAAGAGGATATAGATCTAGAAAAGGTGTGGGCTGAAGTAAAAGAAATGATAAAAAAAGAAAGAATAGCTTTGTATGCCTTTATAGAAAAAGGAACTCCTTATTTAAAAAAAGGAATAATTGTGGTAGAATATCCTGAGGAGTATGCTTTATTAAAGGAAGAATTAAGCAAAGCGGAAAACAAGAGTTTTATTGAAGAAATATTAAAAAAATTAGTTGGGAAAGCAATCCCTTTGAAGTTTGAGTTAAGGAAAAATGAAGAAGAATTACTTGTGCAGCAAGTTAAAGAGCTTTTTGGCGAAGATATAGAGATAATATAATAATTTTCACAAATAATTCAAAAAAGCATATAAATATTTTTAGAATAAAAATTTAGGAGGTTATACTGTTATGGCAAAAGGAGGATTTCCGGGCGGGTTTAATATAAATAATATGATTAAACAAGCCCAGCAAATGCAGGAAGAAATGAAAAGGGTGCAAGAGGAATTAGTGCAAAAAACTGTAGAAGCTACTGCCGGTGGTGGGATGGTAAAAGTAGTTGCTAATGGCAGAAAAGAGCTTGTTAGTATTGAAATAAACCCTGATGTGGTGGATAAAGAGGATGTAGAAACGTTGGAAGACCTTGTATTGGCTGCGGTTAATCAAGCTTTGAGAAATGCAGAAGAAATGATTGCTTCTGAAATGGCAAAGATAACCGGAGGACTAAACATTCCTGGACTGTTTTGAGGTGAAAAAATGAACTATTATTCTGCATCTTTAGCAAAGCTTATAGAAGAACTGTCAAAGTTGCCTGGTATAGGTCCTAAAACAGCACAAAGGCTTGCTTTTTTCATAATAAACATGCCTTTAGAAGAGGTAAAAAGCTTATCTCAAGCGATTATTGATGCAAAAGAAAAGATAAAGTATTGTAGAATTTGTTATAACATAACTGATACAGAGGTTTGTAATATATGCAGTAATAAAGAAAGAGATCATTCTCTTATATGTGTTGTTTCTCATCCTATGGATGTTGTCGCAATGGAGAAAATACGAGAATATAAAGGAGTGTATCATGTACTCCATGGTGTTATTTCTCCGATAGAAGGCGTTGGACCTGAAGATATAAAAATTAAAGAACTTTTAGACAGGGTTAAAAATGGAAATATAAAAGAAGTCATACTTGCTACAAATCCTGACATAGAAGGAGAAGCGACGGCAATGTACATTGCCAAGCTATTAAAGCCGCTGGGAATAAAAGTCACAAGGATTGCTCATGGGGTGCCGGTAGGCGGTGACCTGGAATACACCGATGTTGTAACTCTTTCAAGGGCTCTTGAAGGTAGAAGGGAATTGTAAAAGGTATTGCATTTTCATTTGTAGTTTATTATAATAAATTTGTGATGAATACCATAAGGCGATGGAGCTCGCCATAAATGCGGAAACGCTAATGGCTCCTATTAGGAGGATAGAAAGCCTAATAGGGGTTTTTTATTGCCTAAAAATGTAAACAGAAAGGGGATTTTCATGGAGTACATCTATATAGGTATCGGAGGATTTTTTGGAGCAGCACTAAGATATTTAATAACAATTTACTTTACCAAAATGTATCACACTATATTTCCCTTTGAAACTTTTATGATAAATATTTTAGGTTCGTTTTTGTTAAGTTTTATTGCTAATTTTACTATGGATGAGTACGAGGTAAATACTAATTTGAGGTTAGCGATAACAACAGGATTTATTGGGGCTTTTACGACATTTTCTACTTTTAGTATGGAAATAATAAATTTACTAAAAGCAGGTAAAGATTATATTGCTCTAAGTTATATAATTTTATCAATATTTGGTGGCCTTATGATGTCTTATTTAGGGTTTGAATTTGCTGACAAAACTTTTAGCTTACTAAAGGAGCAGGAAAGAGAATGATAATAAGTATACTGTATGTAGGAATTGGAGGAATTTTTGGAGCAATATTGAGATATGAAATATCGAGGCATATAAAGGAAAACAGAGAGATAATTATTCCAATCGAAACTTTCATTATAAATGTATTAGGTGCGTTTTTATTAAACTTTTTATCAAGTCCTAAAATAAATGTAGATTTAAGCTGTGATGTTAAACTTTTTTTGACAACGGGATTTCTAGGTGCTTTTACGACATACTCAACTTTTTCCCATGAGACAGTAGACTTAATCAAGAATAAAAAATATTTTCATGCATTTATATATATGTCCTTAACAATTATATTTGGACTAATAGGAGGAGCATTGGGATATTATCTCGGAAATTATATGGGAAAATTGATTTAATTGGTGTATAATATATATCAGTAGAAAATAAATATCAATTAGGAGGAATAAAATGTGAATTTGAATTATAATAATTTACTGTCTGCTTTATCTTTGGCCCTTGACGTTCAAGAGTATAAAAATATGGGACATGCAAGAAGGGTGGCTTATATTTCTTTAAGGATTTCTGAGATGTTAAATTTAAACGAAGAAGAATCAAAAAAAATATACTATTCTGCTTTTTTACATGATATAGGGAAAGGGGATATATACGAAGACTTTGACACAGATGAATGGTGGAAACACAGTGAAAGAGGAAGTGAGATTGTAAAGAAACTACCTTTTGGAGAAAATTTTTCGGATATTATAAGATATCATCATGAAAATTACGATGGAAGCGGATATTTTAATCTAAATGGTGATTCTATTCCTTTAGGAGCTCAAATTGTTTTTATATCTGATCAATTTGATATACGTTACACCTCATTAGCTGGGAAAGAAAGCGAGTATAATATTCGGAATAATATCAAAGAATGTATAAAAAGTGGCACTGGAAAGATGTTTAATCCTGTGGTTGCAAATGCATTACTTGACCTTACAAGACAAGAAAAATTTTGGCTTGATTATAAATTTTTTGATATAAAAACTATATTAAAAAGGATTGAACCTAAGGACATTGTTTCAATAGGAATTAATGAATTAGAGGATATAGCAGAGGTTTTTGCGCAGATTATCGATAATAGAAGCCGATTTACATATAACCATTCAAGAGGTATTTCAAACTTGGCATATAATATGGCCAAAGTGATAGGCTATGATGAAGAAGTGACCAGGAAAATAAAAATTGCGGGATTGCTACATGACCTTGGAAAGCTAGCTATACCTAATTCTATTCTTGACAAACCGGACAAGCTTACTGAAGAGGAGTTTATGGTTATAAAATCTCATACCTATTATACTAAAGAAATACTCAAAGAAATAGGAGGAATAGATGATATAGCAGAATGGGCAGCAAATCATCACGAGAAATTAGATGGAAGCGGGTATCCTGAGGGATTAAAAGGTGACGAAATTGGACAGATTGATAGACATGTGGCGGTTTGTGACATGTATCAAGCATTGACAGAAGACAGGCCTTATAGAAATGGATTTGAACCGAAGCAAGCGATAGACGTTATTGCAAAATTGGTGAAAGATAATAAAGTAAGCGGAGAATCTTTAGAAATTTTAAAAGAAGTGGTACTTTGATGTATACTCAACCGTATTTTAGGAAATAATACGGTTGAGGAGGTATATTATGGGAATGCTTTTTGATTATTTAAAAGAAATAGCGGTAACGAAAAATATATATGACTACAATAGTGAGAACTATCAATTAGTAAATGAAGTGAGACAAACGATAAAAGAATTGAAAGATGCAGAAATTTATTTTCAAAGTGTCACAGACCCTGATTTAGTAGATTATGCTATATATCGGTTGGAGAGTTTAAAAAGAAAGTACATATATTTATTGAAAAAAGCAAAAGAAGAGGGAATAAATTCTGATAATTTTAACTCTCTTTTATCATAATTTGTCCTCCCCCTAAGTATAAATATAACAGTATAAACTCTTAGGGGGTTTTTATATGAACATAAGCATTGAATACAATATAATTATCGCTTATCTAATAGGCTTATTTCTTCTCTATTTTTTAGGTTGGCTATTAGTTATACCAAGAAAATTTTTGCTAAGAATTATAATAAATGGAATTATTGGTGGATTGATTTTGTTTATTATCAATTTGTTAGGAAAATCCATCGGCTTATATATAGCTATAAATCCCGTTACTGCTCTTGTTGCGGGTTTTTTAGGTATCCCTGGAATTATTCTTTTGATAATTCTTCAGTATATTGTTTGAATTTGCAACAAAAATAAACAGTTTAAAAATCCTCCTTTTTGAAATAATAATTTATGTAAAACAAATAAAAGGAGGATTTTTATGACTGTCAAGAGCGATATGGAAAAGGCTATTGCAGCAGCGCAAGCTGCCCTTGGAACTTATGCGCAGTTTGCAAGCTCTACAGACGACACTGCTGCAAAACAAATGTTCCAACAGATGCAACAAGATATGCAGAGACATGTTACTATGCTCACTAATAGGTTAAATTATATAAATACTCACAACAAACTCAATCAACAGTCTCAAGCTACTCAACAAGCAACTCAGCAGAATCAACAAAATGTTCTTACTAATAAAAAGTAGTTTGTGGAGGCCTTGTGCCTCCAATCAATTTATTCCTAATAAATTAAAACTTCCTGCTAATATTTACACGAATTTAATCTCATAAAAATGAGGATTAACATGTAATAATAAGATAGATACACTAAATAGTCGTTATTTAAGTTTAATAAATATTTTTAAGGCTTGTCATGAACATGTATTTGTGATATAGTATATACACGCAAAGTCAAATTTTATTAACAAAACTTTTAGGATAAATGGACAAAAGAGGGTATTGACAAAGGGATATAGATTTGGTAATATAGAGGAGCTGCGGGGAAGCAGCGGAGGGACCTTGAAAAATGGACAGTGAGGCGAAAAAAAGGTGTAGATAAAAGTAGGGATATAAACTTAAGAGTTTGATCCTGGCTCAGGACGAACGCTGGCGGCGTGCCTAACACATGCAAGTCGAGCGGTTCGGCACTTAGCACAAGTTAAGTGTCGGATAGCGGCGGACGGGTGAGTAACGCGTGGGCAACCTACCCTTAAGACCGGGATAACACCTCGAAAGGGGTGCTAATACTGGATAAGGTCATAAGGTGGCATCACCATATGAAGAAAGGGGGAACCCGCTTAAGGATGGGCCCGCGTCCCATCAGCTAGTTGGTGAGGTAACGGCTCACCAAGGCGACGACGGGTAGCCGGCCTGAGAGGGTGGTCGGCCACACTGGGACTGAGACACGGCC